>JAAWBZ010000301.1 GCA_022792945.1 Oscillospiraceae bacterium
CCAGCCACAACCGTTATTGCACCCCATAGTGAAGTACCTCCTGGTTTGAAAATAGAAACCTGCCGCGGCACGGTGCGCCGTCCCGCCCGGTCTCAGTTCATACTATGCCCCCTGGGCAAATCGGTGCGGGGGATTTGAAAAAAAGAGCGCCTGCCGGCGCTCTTTTTTCAGCCTATCGAAAAAGGCCGTTGGCCTTTTTCGATAAAGGGGACTACGGCCCGCTGCGTGCACCCTGCGGGCACATTTGCGGCCCGAGAAGTGTCTTTTCCGAGGCGCATGTCCCCGGAAAAGACGGATTTTTAACTTATTTCGCGCCTGTGGGCGCGAAACTCCTGCGGAGGGCTTCCTTCGTGTGGGAGTTTTTTGACAAGCTGAAAAAAAGGGCGCCTGCCGGCGCTCTTTTTCGTATTCTGTTTTCCATGCCGCCAGGTCAGAGGCGGGGCACCGTCACGCCGCCCATGACCTCCAGCACCCGGCCGCTGTCCAGGGCCCCCGAGGCGGTCAGGTAGGCCAGCAGGGTCTCCCCGCTCTTCCGGGGGGCGGAGAGGGCAAAATAGGAGGTATACGCCACCTGGGCCCGGAGGAAGGGCTTTTCCGACAGCATCCGCTGTTCCCCGGGTGTGATCACCCCAAAGACGGCGCTTTTGCCCACCGCGTCCTCCCAGGTGAAGTCGGGAAGGTCCCCGCTGTCGCTGTAGCCCAGGGCCCGCAGCAGGAAGGTCAGGTACTCCCCGGCGGTCATGGGGTTGGAGGTGCCGAAGCACAGCCGCCCCGCCTCGTCCTCCCCCACCCCTTTGGTATACCCCTTGTCATAGGCGTAGGCGGTATACCGCCGGCACCACTCCGGCGTATCCCAGAAGGGGTCGCTCCCCTGATAGGACAGGGCCGCCTCCTCTTCCCCCATCAGGCGCAGGAACATGACCAGCCCCTCGATGCGGGTGGGGGCCAGCTCCAGATCATAGCCCGAGCCGTAGGCGGTGGCGCTGCCCCGGAAGAGCCCCAGCTCCTTCAGGGCCCCGGCCAGGGCGTTGTAGTCCACCTCCCCGCTGGGGGAGAGCGCAACGGAGCCCTCGGCGCTGATCACCGCCGTGTCCGAGGTAATTGTCACCGCCGCGGTGGTGTACTCCCCCGCCAGGTAGTAGTGCCGGGCCGCCAGGGCGCTGCCGTTCCCCACAACCTGCCCCGCCGTCACGTCGATCACCGCGCCGCCGGAGGGATAGCCCACGGCGGCGCTGCCGGCCAGCAGCAGCAGGCCGGATCCGGAGGAGAGGGAAATCACGTCCCCCCGCTTGTACCGCTGATCGGCCAGGGCCCCGGTGGAACCGCTCCCCCCGCCCTCCGCCCGGGCCAGATAGGCGCTGTGCCTCGCGTCCAGATCCGCCAGCACCGAGCGGTAGACCGCCTGGGTCTTTTCCTCCACGGACTGTTCCGCCTCCAGGGCGGTGGCCGGCAGATAGGTGTTGTTTAAGTAGTCCAAGGATATCAGGGGATCCGACTGGGTGCCGCCCGCGGCGGACAC
>JAAWBZ010000104.1 GCA_022792945.1 Oscillospiraceae bacterium
ACCAGACTTTCCGTGCCTACCATTTCTATGACCCCGCGCTCATTTTTCCCTCTTTCCAACATCTTTTATCACCCGCTCCTATTTTACTACATCTACACGAAAAAGTCTGCCATATGGCAGACTTTTTCGACAAGCTGAGGATGAAACCATTGGTTTCATCCTCTTTTCGTTCAGTGGCGCTTGAGAAAATCCAAAATTCTGTCCTTGATGGCGTCCTGGTAGAACCGGTCGTCGCCGTGGCCGGCGCTTTCGAGGATCAAGAACTCCACGTCCACGCCGTTTTTTTTCAGCGCCTCGTAAAAATGCTCGCTTTGCGCCAGGGGGATCAGGGGATCGGCCTGGCCGTGTAGGATCATGAACGGCGGCGATGCGGGCGTTACATAGGCGGCGGCACTGGCTCGTTTGGCCTGCTCCGGCGTGAAGCGCGGCCCCAGAAACGCCTCCATCGTCCAATAGGGAACGTCGTCATTGGTATTGCAGGAAGTCTCCTCAATCAGGGACGGACCGTAGAAATCTACGACAGCACGCACGCTGCTGTCCTGATCCAGCCAGTCACCTTGTTCAAACTCAGGGCGCCCCGCCGTCGTTCCCACCAGGCTGGCCAGGGTGCCGCCGGCGGACTCACCCATGATATAGACGCGTTCCGGGTCGATGCAGTATTCTCCAGCGTGGGCCTTGAGATACCGGACGGCGGCCTTGGCGTCGATCAGCGGGGCAGGGAAACGGGCCTCGTTACTGGTGCGGTACTCAATACTGGCCACGACGTAGCCGGCCCGGGCGAAATAGAGCATTTCCGGAATCCAGACGGAGCGATCCACCACCATATAGGCCCCGCCGCAGACCCAGACGATGCAGGGACAGGGCGCGTGGCTCTCCCGGAACTTGGGGACCAGCAGGTCCATGCACAGGTCCCGGCGAGTGGAGCCGTACCAGCTGGGGACGTTGGAAAAGGCGACGTTGGTCACAAGGGAGAGAACTTCGTGTTTTCGTTCTATTTGTAAGGTTTCTTGCATTGTGACACCCTCCTTTACGCCGTTGCGGCGGGATCAGACTCGGCCAGGGCGGACAGCTCCATGATCTTCTCCTGGGTACAGTCGCTGGCGTCCAGGACACCGCGGATTTTCTCGTTGGCAATGACCATCACGCGGTCGGCCATGGAGAGAAGCTCCGGCAGCTCCGAGGAAATCATGATGATGGCAATGCCTTCCCGGGCCATATCCACCATAGTCTTGTAAATTTCGTATTTGGCACCCACATCGATGCCGCGGGTGGGCTCATCAAGGATGAGCACCTTGGGCTTCCGGGCCAGCCACTTGCCCAGGACCACCTTCTGCTGATTGCCGCCGGAGAGCTGCTGCAAAAGCGTCTCCATATCGGGGGCTTTGATGTTCATGCTGTCAAAATAGGTCCGGGAGAGGGCCAGCTCCTGCTTTTTCCGCAGGAAACCGCCTTTGGCCACGGCGCGCAGCTGCGGCAGCGTCAGGTTTTCGCGGATGGACATACCGCCGACGATGCCGTCCTTTTTCCGATCCTCCGTCACCAGAGCGATTCCGGCGCGCATGGCATCGGCGGGATTGCGGATGGCGGTTTCCTGAGCGTTGATGTAAATGCGGCCGCCCAGCTTGGGATCTTTGCCGAAAATGGCGTTGACCAGCTCGCTGCGGCCCGCGCCCACCAGGCCGGCGATGCCCAGAATCTCGCCGCTGCGGACCGAGAAGGACACGTTGTCGATGATCTTCCGCTTGGGCACGAACGGATGGGGCACCGAGAAGTCCTCCACCCGCAGGACCTCGTCGCCGATGGGGACGGTCTCCTTGGGATAGAAATTGGTGATCTCACGGCCCACCATGTCGGCGATAATCTGCCGCTCAGAGGTCTCCGACAGAAGGTATGAGGCCACACTCTTGCCGTCCCGCAGGACGGTGACGCGGTCGGCGTTCTGGAAGACCTCATCCATTTTGTGGGTGATCAGAATACAGGCGATGCCCTTGGCCTTCAGGTCGTGGAGAATGGCGAACAGGCGCTGGGCCTCCTTTTGCGTCAGCGGGGAGGTGGGCTCGTCCAGAACCAGGATCTTGGGGTCCTTGCTCAGGGCTCTGGCGATGGAGACCAGCTGCTGCTGGCTGGCGCTCAGCTGGCGGAGGGTCAGGTCCGGGTCCAGGTCCAGGCCGACCATCTGCGTGTACTGTGTGGCTTCCTGCCGGATGGTCTTCCAATCTATATGGCTGTTCCGGCGGGGCCAGCTTCCCAGGAAGATGTTTTCCGCCACGGTCATATCCAGGTGCATACTGATCTCCTGGTAGATCATATCGATGCCGGCCTTTTCCGACTGGGCCGGGTTTTGGAAGTGGCAATGCGTGCCGTCCACGAAAATTTCACCCTGGTAGGTGCTCTCGGCATAGGAGCCGCTGAGAATTTTCATCAGCGTGGACTTGCCCGCGCCGTTCTCACCGCACAGGGCCAGAATCTCGCCCTGATACGCGCGAAAGCTGACGTTGTCCAGGGCGCGGACACCGGGGAAATCCTTGGTGATGCCCTTCATTTCCAGAATTACACGTTCTTCCATGGTATCAGCCCTTTCCGCCGGAAAGCTTCTTCCTCTGATAGGTGTCCATGCCCACGGCCAGGACGATGACGACGCCGACAACCACACGCTGCCAGTAGGGGTTGACCTTGAGCATGGTCATGGAGATGGTCAGGGTTTCCATGATGGCCGTGCCGATGGCCGCGCCCAGGACGGAGGCAGAGCCGCCATACATGCTGACGCCGCCGATAATGGCTGCCGCCACCACGGTCATCTCCCAGCCGGTGCCGGCAGTGGCCTGGGCGGTCTCCAGGCGGGCGGTAGCCAGGATACCGGACATGGAGCACAGGACGGCCATGATGACAAAGGCGATGTTCCGCACCCGGCGGATAGGAATGCCGCAGGTCCGGGCCGTCTCGGCGTTGCCGCCCACCGCCAGGAGGGAGCGACCGTAGATGGTATATTTGAGGACCAGCGCTGCCGCCACGGCAAGGACCAGGGCGATGTACACGCTCCAGGGAATGCCGAAGAGGCCCAGACCGCCCAGATTGTTGAAGCTGTCGGGAAAGCCGGTGTACGCCTTGCCCAGGGAGATGACGTTGACGGCGCCGCGGGCGATGTAGTTGGTGCCCAGGGTGGCGATGAACGCGGGGATGTCCAGGGTATTGACGATCACACCGTTGAGCATACCAAAGAGCGCGCCGACAATCAGCGCCAGGAGAATGGACACCGGGACAGGCATACCGTAATCCTTCATGCAGATCGCGGCGATCATACCGGCCAGGCCGTAGAGCGAGCCGGCGGACAGGTCCATCATGCCGCAGGAAAAGACAAAGGTGGCGCCGATGACGCCCAGCAGGGTAATGGAGACATTGCGGAAGAGACTGACCATATTGGTCACGCTGAAAAACGCGTGGTTGGCGAAATAAGTAATCAGCCACAGGAGCAGCAGCGGCGCTAAAATGCCGATTTCCCGCTGTCTCAGGATTTTTTTCACAACTTTCATACTTGCAACCTTCTTTATAAAAATCGGGCCTGGAGTCGCTGCGGCTCCAGGCCCAGCCTGGTGGTTTAACGGTAGCTGTCCACGTTCTCGGCGGTCACCGTGATGGTGCCGGTGTCATAGACCTCCTGCTCCAGGGGCTTGCCGTCCAGGTAGTCCTTGAGCAGCTTCACACCCATGTAGCCCATGTTGTAGGGGTCCTGGACGATGATGCCGTTGATGACGCCCTCGCGGATGTAGTTGAGAGTCTCCTCCTGGTCGTCGTAGCCGATGAGGACCATGTCATCCAGGCCCATTTCCACCTTGATTTTGGCGGCGGCCTGTACATCGTAGGCGGAGGTGCCCAAAACGGCGTTCATCTCGGGGTAGGTCTGAACCATGGCCTGCATCTTGGTCACGCCGGTGGCCAGATCGGCCTGGGTCTCCTCCATGGTGAGAATCTCATAGTCGTGGCCCTCCAGGGCTTCCTTGAAGGCGTCCACCTCGGCCATTTCCTTCTCGGAGGACAGGCCGCTACACAGGATGCCGATCTTGAGGGGCTCGTCGCCGCAGGCGTCCAGCAAGGCAAGGCCGGAGGCGTAGCCGGCGTTGTAGGGGTCGGTGCCCACATAGGCCAGGCGCTTGCTCTCGGGGGCGTCGGAGTCGATGGCGATGAAAGCGATGCCCTCATTGTCAGCTTTTTCGATGAGCGGCGGCATATAGTCCAGGCCGGAGTAGGCCATCAGGCCGTCGGGCTTCGTGGCAATGGCGGCTTCCATGTAGTTGGGGACCTCCGCGACAAAGGTGGCCGGGTCGGAGGGACCGACGATCTGGGTCTCGGTGCCGAAGTCGGCGTCCGCGGCCTTGATGCCATCGGCGCACATATCCCAGTATTCCAGGCCCACGATGGGGCAGACGAAAGTCAGCTGGTAGGGCTTGCCGCTGTCTGCCGGCGCATCGGCGTTGTCGGCAGGTGCGGCATCGTTATTGCCGGATGCGGCCGGCGCGTCGGTGTCGGTTTGCGTCTCGCCCGCGCAGGCCGCCAAGCTCAGCAGCAGACACAGGGCCATGAGTAATGCGATGAGTTTTTTCATTTTATTTTTCCCCTTTCATCCGGCGGAACCAGGTTTCACCGGTGCTGTGTGCTTACAGAATACCTGTTTTTGCAGCAGAATAAAATCTCTTTCTGTTCTTTTTTGTAACGATTTATACGTTACAGAATAAATCGTTACTATCGCACAACGTTTGCCCAGAGATTTTGTGCAATTTCAATTAAAAACGCCGCCGCATGGGCTGTGCAGCACCATGCGGCGACATTTCTTGGCTGGAAGGCCGGTTTAATCCGGCAGATTTTTGCGAAATTGCCGGGCGGAAACGCCGGAAACCTGGCGAAAAGTACGGGCAAAGCTGTTGTAATCGGAAAAACCAGTGGCATAAGCCACTTCGGCCACGGACAACCCCCGGTTCTCCAGCATTTTTTGGGCGTATTGAATTCGCTGCTTTCGGATGTATTCGGCCAGACCGCAGCCTAGATAGTCCGCGGCTACGTCGTAAAGCCGCGTGCGGCCCATATGAAATTCCGCGCAGACATCGTCAACGGTGATGTTTTCCTCCAGCCGGGTGGCGATCAGATTGTCCAACCGGCGGATAAATTCCGACTTTTTGGGTGTAACCCAGCGATTTGTCAACACATAGCTGGTGATGGCCTGTAAAATCAGCGCAGCAGCGTTTAGTTCGTCGGAGGATCGTACTGGAATCTGCTCAATGACCTCGCCGATCCCGCGGAACTGCCGCTCAGGATACTGCCGCCGCAGGCGCTTTTTCACCACCTCATAGTCCTCCGCCGGCAGGACCTGCCCGAACATCACATAGCCCATGATGCCGTTTTTGTCGTGGATGGGCACCACAGTCTCGGTCAGCCCCGCGTGACAGCGGTAGATTACCAGCTCCTTTGTTTTTGCGCACTTCAGACAGCCATTTCGGTCGCTGGTGACACAATTGGTGTTGACCTGGAGATTTTTCCGAATCATGGCGCAGAAGCCCTGTTGCTCTTTGGGATAGGAGAGCAGCTCGTTGAAGTCGCTGTCAATGAGTACGATGCGGATTTTGGTCAGTGTGTAGAAGCTTTTGAGGATTTGAAACAGATTGTCACTGTTGAATTGCAGCATTTTTATCACCACTTTCAGTCTATCATGGAATTTTAAAATATGCAAGTTAAATTTTAATTCGGATAAAATGCAATCTTAAAATATAGAGTAAGAAGTAAAACGCAATCTTTGTCTATGTTGCTGAATCGGCAATATCTCTTTTTGTAAGTTCAAACAATTCTGTTATTTTGGATAAATTGCGTTATATACGGATGAATATGGCTGTTATATAGGAAAATGAGATAGTATGATAAATACAGAACATTTGAGAATAAACAAAACAATTTATTCAATATCGAACAATAGGAGGTATTTTATGAAGGCAAACGAGGCAGTTCGCCGTGCCATGCGGCAGAAAATTGTGATTCCGGCGTTCAACATCCCGTATCTGCCCATGGTGGAGCCGGTGAGCCGGGCCATTGTGGATGAGAACGCCGTGGCCATGGTCCAGGTGGCGCGACTGGAATGGGAGAAGTTTGAGTCTGAAAGCCCCGAGGCGGTGGCAAAGGAGTATTTCAGACACTGTAAAGAGGGCTGGACGCTGCTGCACCTGGATCACGTCCCGGCCATCGACGAGGATCGGGTGAAGGTGGACTTCCTGCCCATTTTGAAGCGGGCGCTGGACGCAGGCTATCAGTCGGTGATGGTGGACGGCTCCCGCCTGCCGTTGGAGGAGAACATCGCCGTGACCCAGCAGGCTGCCGGCCTGGCCGCCGGCTACGGCGCGGCGGTGGAGGCCGAACTGGGCGCCGTGGCCGGCCACGAAGGCAGCGGCATCGGCCTGAGCTACGAGGAACTGTTCGCCAGCAAAAAGGGCTTCACCAGGCCCGAGGAGGCGACGCGCTTTGCCAAGGAGTCCGGCTGCGACTGGCTCAGCGTGGCCGTGGGCAGCTTCCACGGGGCCATTGCCACTTCCACCAAGCACCTTAAAAAGCCCGAGGCCAGGCTGGACATCGACCACCTAGCGCGGCTTTTTGAGGCGGTGGACCATATGCCCCTGGTGCTCCACGGCGGCAGCGGCATCCGGCAGACGTACATCCTCCAGGCCATGGAAAACGGCATCGCCAAGATCAACGTGGCCACAGAAATCCGCCAGCCCTACGAATTCGCCCTGGAGGAAAAGCCCGGCGACATTGCCTACGCCCGGCAGAAGGTCTACGACCGCACCCGCTGGGTGCTCCGGGACTTCCTCCGCGTTTCCGGCAGCCACGACATACTGAATTGAGAAGGAGAGATCACTATGAAAACCAACATGACCTTTGCGCTGTGCTTCTGCAATCGCGGCTTCATGCCCGGCGAGCTGATCCTGGACGCCCGCAGGGAGATGGCCCAGGCTGTCACTGAGGCCGGCTACGACTACATCATGATGGAGGAGTCCGCCACGCGCTTTGGCGGCGTGGAGACCCGGGATGAGGGGCTGCTCTATGCACGGTGGCTCAAGGAACATGAGGGGCAGTTTGACGGCGTGATTTTCTCCATGCCCATTTTCGCGGATGAAAACGGCGCCATCACCGCCCTTCAGGACGCCGGCGTGCCCATTCTGATGCAGGCATATCCCGATGAAATCGGCAAAATGGACTTCGCCCACCGCCGGGACGCCTACTGCGGCAAGTTCTCTGTCACCGACGTGTTCGCCCAGTATCAAGTGCCGTTTACCGTGCTCAAGCCCCATGTGGTCCATCCGCTGTCGCCGAAATTCCAAGAAAATCTCCGAGACTTCGCGGCCATCTGCCGTGTGGTCAACGGCATGAAGCGGTTCAATCTCGGTTGCATCGGCGCGCGAACCACGGCCTTCAAGACGGTCCGCTTCGACGAGATCGCCATGCAGAAGCATGGCATCAACGTGGAAGCCTTTGACCTTGCCGAGGTTTTTGAGAAGGTCCGCGCCAAGGCCGACGACGACGGCGCGGTCCTGGCCAAGGCGGAGCGGCTGAAGCATTACGCCGACTTCTCCAAGGTTCCGGCCCCCAATCTGGCCACGCTGGCGAAGGTGGCCGTGGTCATCGACGAGTACATCGACGAATACCATTTGGACGCCATTGCCCTGCGCTGCTGGAATGAGATGGAGACGTATCTGCGCATCTGCCCCTGCGTCCTGCTCTCGGAACTGAACGACCGCGGCATCGCGGCATCCTGCGAGATCGATATGTGCTCGGCCATCACCATGCGGGCCATGGCCCTGGCGTCCGAGGTTCCCGCCACGGTGCTGGACTGGAACAACAACTACGGCGACGATGAAAATAAGGTCATCCTCTTCCACTGTGGCCCCGTGGCCCAGACGCTCATGGTGGGGAAGGGGACCGTGGGTGAGCACAAGATGTTCGCCAAGACCGATCCCGGCTCCGGCTGGGGCGTCAACGAAGGCCGCATCAGGGCCATGCCTGCCACCATCTCCAACTGTCAGACCAAGGATGGGAAAATCGTGGTCTACGCCTCCGAGGCACAGTTTACTGCCGATCCCATTGAGAGCGCCTACTTCGGCTGCGCTGGCGTCTGCGAAATCCCCGATCTCCAGAACAAGCTCCTCAAGCTGGCGCGGGGCGGCTTCAAGCACCATACGTCCGTGGGTAAAGGACACATGAAGGACATTCTGAAGGAAGCTTTTACCACATACCTGGGTTACGACTGGGTGGAGATCGACTGATGGTAAGCCTGGGAGTGGACATCGGCGGCACTGGCTGCAAGTGCGTGGCCTTCTCTGACCGGGGCGCGCAGCTGGCTCTGGCCTATCGGGAGTATCCAAACCCGCCGGGAAAGGTGAATCTGGACCCCGTTGTGTTGCGGGACGCCGTGTTTGCGGTCATCGGGCAGTGCGCCAAAGCGCTGCCTGGCCCGAAGGACGTCGCCGCCATCACCGTCTCGTCCTTCGGCGAGTCCTTCGTCCCTGTGGGGGCGGACGGTGCGCCGCTGACGGACATTTTGCTGTACTTTGCCAACAGCGAAAGCGACGAATTCGACCGCTTTGTGGAGAAAACCGGCCCGGAGAAGATCATGGAGATCACCCGGGTCCTGCCGGACGCCTCCTACTCGCTGGCCAAGATGCTGGCGGTGAAAAAGCCGGTGTGGAAGTACCTCTTTGTGGCCGGCTACCTCTGCTACTGCCTCTCCGGCCAGGCGGTGTGCGACGTGTCCCTGGCCTGCCGCAGCCTTCTGTACGATGTGAAAAAGCGGGCCTGGAGCGGCGCGCTGCTGGACGCCTCCGGCGTTTCCCGGGACCAGCTGCCCACGGTGCTGCCCACCGGGTCCATCGCCGGACCGATCCTGCCGGAGGCAGCCGCGGCGCTGGGTCTGTCGGGTAGTGTGCAGATCGTCATCGGCTCCCATGACCAGATCGTCAACGCCCTGGGCGCCGGCGTCTCGGAGCCGGGCGAGGCGGTGAACATCACCGGCACCTGCGAGTGCATTGAGCCGCTGTTCCAGGAGATGCCCGGCTTTGACTTTATTCGCCAAAACTTCGCCTGCGTCCCGTATCTGGACGGCCGCGGCTACGTCACCTACGCCTACAACATCTCCGGCGGCGCAGTGGTCAAATGGTACCGCGACACACTGGCGGCCCACCTGCGGCAGCAGGCCGAGGAGGCGTCGTGCAGCATTTACGACATTTTGAACCGCGTCTGTCCCAAGGAGCCGACCAGTCTCATCGTTCTGCCCTACTTGCAGGGCATGGGCGGCACCCCCGACGTGCGCACCGACGCGGTGGGCCACATCGCCGGACTGACGGCCTCCACGACCCTGCCGGATCTCTACCGCGGCATTCTGGAGGGGCTGTGCTTTGAGATGCAGTACAATCTGGAAAAGCTGGCTGAAAGCGGCATCGTCCCCGGGCGGCTCTACGCCTGCGGCGGCGGCGCGCGGTCGGACGTCTGGCTCCAGATCAAGGCCGACGTCTGGAACCGGGAGATCCTCCCGGTGGAATCGGAGGAGACCGGCGCCCTGGGCAGCGCCATCCTGGGCTTTTCCGCCGTCACCGGGGAGAAGGACCGCTGCGCTCTGTCGAAGACCTTTGTCCGCCACCGCGCGGTCGTTCACCCTGACCCAGCACGGCATGCCTGCTATCAAAAGCAATATGAATTGTTCAAAAAACTCCGAAAATTTTCCATAGAGGCGTAGAAAATGCAATACAGCAGCTATTTGGGACACGAGGACCAGCTCTCCGGCGTGGAGGAACACCGCCTCATTGGCGGACGGGGCGATGGCCTGCGGCTGTTGGAGGTCCGCAACGGCCTGGGGCTGGAGGTTACAGTGGTTCCTGACCGGTGCGCCGACCTGTACCGGGTGGCGTTTCTGGGCCAGAACATCGGTTATTTCAGCTCCTGCGGCTATGTGCATCCGGCCCACTACGACCAGGAGGGCGCCGGCTTCCTCAAGAGCTTCACCGCCGGCTTCCTGACTACCTGCGGCCTGACAGCGGTGGGGACGCCCTGCGAGGACGACGGCGAGCGGACCCGGATGCATGGCACCATCGGCAATACCCCGGCGGAGCACGCTTGGTGGCACCGCGAAGCGGATGCGCTGGTGGTGGAAGCCGACGTCAAGGACGCGCGGCTGTTCGGTCGGAAGCTCCAGCTGCACCGGAGGCTGGAATTTTCCACCACAGAAAACCGCCTGACCCTCACCGACACCGTGGAGAACCACGGCGACGCTGAAAGCCCGCTGATGGTCCTCTATCATATGAATATGGGCTATCCGCTGCTCTCGGAGCGCGCCCAGGTGACCATCCCGTCGGACCGGGTCACGCCCCGCAACGCCCATGCGGCCGGGGGACTGGATACCCGCCTGCAAATGCTGCCGCCCCAGCCGGGCTTTGAGGAGCAGTGCTACTTCCACGGGTTCGATCGCGCGGGCAGGGCCGCCATCTACAACCCGGAGCTTGGCATCGGTCTGGAGATCGCGTTTGATCCGGCGCAGCTGCCCTATCTCTGCCAGTGGAAAATGCTGGGCGTCCACGACTATGTCCTGGGCCTGGAACCCGGCAACTGCCTCCCCGACGGCAGAAAAGCCATGCGGGAGCAAGCCAGGCTCCGCTTCCTTGCTCCGGGCGAGCAGCAGCAATTCCAACTCCAGATCCGTTTTTGGGAAGATTGACCTGCTAAAGAACAGCGGACCTCATATTGAGGACCGCTCAGCTTGTCGAAAAAGTCTGCCATATGGCAGACTTTTTCGTGTAGATGTAGTAAAATAGGAGCGGGTGATAAAAGATGTTGGAAAGAGGGAAAAATGAGCGCGGGGTCATAGAAATGGTAGGCACGGAAAGTC
>JAAWBZ010000105.1 GCA_022792945.1 Oscillospiraceae bacterium
CGACCTCCCCGCCATTGCCCGGGCCTGCGGCTATGGGAAAGCAGCCTCCGTCTCCACTCCGGAGGCCCTGGCGCAGGTGCTGGCAGAACTGCCAGGAGCGCTTACCTTCCTGGAGGTAAAATGCACCATCGGCGCCAGAGCGGATTTGGGCCGCCCCACCCTCTCTCCCCAGGCGCAGAAGGAGCAGTTTATGAGGCGCGCCCGCCGATAAAATAAGGGACTGCCATCGGGAGAGGTAACGTAAAAAGTTACCTCTCCCTCATTTTTATAGCCAGCCGGATGTGATTGAATTGTGGGGAATTCATCAAACGCCGCTTGCTGAAAAAATTCTTGACGGAGGGCGCATCTTATGCTATACTATTTGCGGTAATTCGTCGGGCGATTCTTCCCGGTCCCCGGTCCCCGGGGCGCGTTTGCTGCTGTAGCTCAGCCGGTAGAGCAGCTGATTCGTAACTATCAGACCGGGCTATGGAAAACTAAATATGCTACTGTAGCTCAGTTGGTAGAGCAGCTGATTCGTAATCAGCAGGTCGTGTGTTCGAGTCACATCAGTAGCTCCAAAAAACGGTGAAAATCAATAGGTTTTCGCCGTTTTTTCAACTTTTGACGCAATTTCCTGACCCGCATATTTTGGCGTTTTGACCCGCAACTTGCTGGGATTCCCTTTTGACTTTTGATGTGCTATTCTAAAGGCAAAACGCGCGGAAGGAGGGCGGGCGATGCACCGCATTTTGATCGTGGAGGATGACCGGGCGCTGTGCCGCGGAGTGGCGCTGGCGCTGCAAAACGGGGAGGACGAGCTGCGCACCTGCCACAGCATGGCCGCGGCCAGGGGGCTTTTGGAGGGCGTGGATCTGGTGATCCTGGACGTGAATCTGGAGGACGGCAGCGGCCTGGAGCTGCTGCCGGAGATCAAGCGCGCCTCCGCGGCGCCGGTGATCCTCCTGACCGCCAACGACCTGGAGACCGACGTGGTCACCGGGCTGGAGCTGGGCGCGGACGACTATATCACCAAGCCCTTCTCCCTGATGATCCTGCGGGCCAGGGTCAATGCCCAGCTGCGGCGGCAGGCACGGTGCGGCAGCGTCGCCGCCGGCCCGTTTCTCCTGGACTTCGACAGCATGGTGTTCACCAAGGCCGGCGTGCCGCTGGAGCTGAGCCGGACCGAACAGCGGCTCTTACGGGTCCTGGTGGAGGCCCGCGGCCGGACGGTGGGCAGGAGCGCCCTGCTGGAACGCGTCTGGCCGGACGGCGCGGCCTGTGTGGAGGAGAACGCCCTCTCGGTGACGGTCCGTCGCCTGCGGGCCAAGCTGGAGGACGATCCCTCCCAGCCGCGGTATATCAAGACCGTTTACGGCCTGGGCTACGTCTGGGCGGGGGGCTGAGGATGGAGCGGCTGTATCTGTACGCGGGCCTTCTGGCGCTGCTGCTGGGCCTGGGCGCGGCGGCGGCGGCCCGGCTGCGGACGCGGCGCATCCTGTCGCGCCTGGACGCGATGCTCCAGAGCGCCCAGGACGGGACGTTCCGGGAGCGCAGCTTCGATGAATCGCGCCTGTCGGCTCTGGAGGGACGTATGGCGCGGTATCTCGCGGAGAACGCCGTGACCGCCCGCGCGGCCGCGGCGGAGAAGGATCGGATTCAGGCGCTGATCTCCGACATCTCCCACCAGACCAAGACGCCGGTGGCGAACCTCCTCCTATATGCCCAGCTCCTCTCGGAGCAGCCGCTGCCGGAGGGCTGCCGGCAGTACGCGGACGCCCTGGCGTCCCAGGCGGAGAAGCTCCAGTTCCTGGTGGACGCCTTGGTCAAGACCTCCCGCCTGGAGGCGGGGATCATCGCCGTCCGGCCTGTGCGCCAGCCGGTGCGGACGCTTCTGGAGCAGGCGGCGGCGCCGGTGCGGCCCAAGGCCGGGGAGAAGGGCATGGCCATCTTTCTGCCGGAGACCGGGGCGGAGGCCAGATTCGACCGGAAGTGGACGGCGGAGGCCCTGGGGAACCTCCTGGACAACGCGGTGAAATACGCCCCGCCGCACACCGGGATCACCGTGACCGTTCAGAGCTATGAGCTGTTCTGCCGCATCGACGTGGCCGACCTCGGTCCGGGCATCGCGCCGGAGGAGCAGAACCGGATCTTCCAGCGCTTTTACCGCGCGCCCGCCGCCGCCGAGACCGAGGGCGTGGGCATCGGCCTCTACCTGGCCCGGGAGATCGCGGCGGCCCAGAGCGGCTATCTGCGGGTGCGCTCAAAGCCGGGGCAGGGGAGCGTCTTTTCCCTGTTTTTGCCGCGTGCATGAGGATTCTTTCCAAACTGTCACAATGTTTCGCCTGCCGGAAAGGACCAGGAAAGAAGTTTGTGGTACATTGGACTTGTAAGCAAATACAGGAAAGGAAGGCAAGACCAATGGCAATTTTAGAGACCCAGGACTTGAAAAAGATCTACGGCAGCGGCGAAACCGCCGTCCACGCCCTGGACGGCGTGAGTCTCTCGGTGGAAAGCGGCGAGTTCGTGGCGGTGGTGGGCACCTCCGGCAGCGGCAAGTCCACGCTGCTGCATATGCTGGGCGGGCTGGACCGTCCTACCTCCGGCACGGTGACGGTGGACGGGCGGGCGCTGTTCGCCCTCAAGGACGAGGCGCTGACCATTTTCCGCCGCCGTAAAATCGGATTCGTGTTCCAGAACTACAATCTGGTGCCCATCCTCAACGTCTACGAGAACATCGTCCTGCCGGTGCAGCTGGACGGCCGGCAGCCGGACCGCGGCTTTGTCCAGGAGATCGTGGAGACGCTGGGGCTGGAATCGAAGCTGGAGCGCCTGCCCAACAATCTCTCCGGCGGGCAGCAGCAGCGGGTGGCCATCGCCCGGGCGCTCTCGTCCAAGCCGGCCATCCTCCTGGCCGACGAGCCCACCGGCAACCTGGACAGCCGCACCAGCCAGGACGTGCTGGGCCTGTTGAAGATCACCAGCCAGAAATTCAGCCAGACCATCGTGATGATCACCCACAATGAGGAGATCGCCCAGCTGGCCGACCGGGTCGTCCACATCGAGGACGGCAGAATCGTGGGCGGTGACCGGGCATGATGAAGGTTGCCAATGGAAAATGCGTCCGCCGTCTGGCTGTTCGGGGCCTGCGGTCCAGCCGGACCCGCAACGCCATCGCCATCCTGGCCATCGCGCTGACGTCGGTGCTGTTCACGTCCCTCTTCACCATCGCCATGACCATGAACAGCTCTTATCAGGACTCCAACTTCCGCCAGGCCGGCGGCTGGAACCACGGCACGTTCAAGTATCTGACCCAGGCGCAGTTCGAGACGCTGCGGGACGACCCGATGATCCGGGAATGGGGCCTCCGGCGCTTCCTGGGAATGCCCACGGATCCGCCGTTCCACAAAAACCACGTGGAGATCGGCTACAGCGACGCGGTGCAGGCCCACTATATGTTCTGCGACGTCCAGGAGGGCCGTCTGCCCCAGGAAGGCACCGACGAGGCCGCCACGGATACCAAGGTGCTGGAGCTTCTGGGGATCGAGCCGAAGCTGGGCGCGAAATTCTCCGTGACCTTCCCGGTGGACGGTCACGAGACCACCCAGGAATTCACCCTCTGCGGCTGGTGGCCCTATGACGAGGCCATCAACGTCAGCATGATTCTGATCCCCGAGAGCCGGGTCAACGCCGTCCTGGCCGAGACCGGCGTGACGCCGCCGGGCAGTGAGGGCATCGTAGGTACCTGGAACCTGGATATCCTTCTGGACGACGCCTGGAGCATCGAGGCCGATATGCAGAAGATCCTGGCGAACCACGGCTTCCAGAGCGAGGGCGTCTCGGAGACGGGCGATTACATCCAGACCGGCGTCAACTGGGGCTACACCGCTGCGCAGATGTTCGATACCGTGGACACGGCCACGGTGCTGCTCATCGGCGTGATGCTGGTTTTGATTCTGCTCACCGGCTATCTCATCATCTACAATGTGTTCCAGATTTCCGTCGCCAATGACATCCGCTACTATGGCCTGCTCAAGACCATCGGCACCACCGGGCGGCAGCTGCGCAGGATTATCCGCCATCAGGCGCTGACGCTTTCCCTGGCGGGCATTCCTCTGGGCCTGCTGGGCGGCTACGGCGTGGGCAGACTGCTGGCGCCGGTGGTGGTGCGGCAGATGAGCGGCATCCATGGGGTGGTCTACTCCGCCTCGCCGCTGATCTTCGTGTTCGCGGCGGTGTTCTCCCTGGCGACGGTGCTGGTCTCCTGCGCCCGGCCCGGACGGATGGCCGCCAGAGTTTCGCCCATTGAGGCGCTGCGCTACACCGAGCAGTCCGGCCGGAAAAAGAAGAAGCGTTCCGCCGGCCGCGTGGCGCCCTTCTCCATGGCAGTAGAAAACCTGGGCCGCAGCCGGAAAAAGACGGCGGTGACGCTGGCGTCGCTGTGTCTGGCGCTGTGCCTTCTGGAGCTGACGGCGCTGATCACAGGCGGCTTTGACATGGACCAATACCTCGCCCGCATGGCCTCGGACTTCCTCGTCGGAGACGCACGGCAGCTCCAGACCGGCGGGGAGGCGTTTAACCGGGATCTGGCCCTGCCGGAGGCCGCCATTGAGGCGGTGGAGGCGCAGGGCGGCATCACCGCCGGCGGGCGCATCTACGGCGCGACCACCGTCACCCAGGAGTTTGTCACCGAGGAATTCTTCCGCGCCGCCCGCGTCAACAGCATTTACAGCCCAGAGGCGGTGGAAGCCATGATGGATTACCGGGAGCGGCTGCCCGATGGCCTCCTGGCGGACTACGCGCAGCTCTACGGCATGGAGGCGTTCGCCCTGGATAAGCTGACGGTGGTGGCGGGGGATCTCTCCAGGCTCTACGAGCCGGGGGCGCGCTGCGTCGCCGCCGTGTACCGGGCTGACGACTACCAGAAGCCTGAGCCGCAGTCCCACTGGGCCAAGGCGGGCGACACCATCACGCTGCGCCATGTGGAGCGGATGGAGTATTACGCCCCCGACACCGGCGAGGTATACGAAGGGAATTTTTCTGAGGACCGGCCCCTGTGCTCCCGGGCGGCGGCGTACCACGACGTGGAATATGAGGTGGTGGCCGAGGTGATGGTACCCAGCTCCCTGAACTACGGCTTTTACGGCACGGAGGAATTCGTGCTGGGGGCCGAGACCTTCCGCCAGGACACCGGGAGCGGCTGCGTCATGTACTACGCCTTCGACGTCGAGGACGCCGCCGAGGCGGAGATGGAGGCGTTCCTGGCCGACTACACCGAAAACCAGAACGGACAGCTGGACTACGAGAGCAAGGGCACCTATGCCCAGCAGTTTGCGGGCCTCCGGGGGATGTTTGCCGTCCTGGGCGGCGCGCTGAGCCTGATCGTGGGCCTGGTGGGCATTTTGAACTTCTTCAACGCGGTGCTCACCTCCATCGTCACCCGCCGCCGGGAGTTCGCCATGCTCCAGTCCGTCGGCATGACCGGACGGCAGCTGCGCAGGATGCTGGTCTGGGAGGGGCTGCTGTACGCCCTGCTCTCCGCCGGCGCGGCGCTGGTGCTCTCGGCGCTGTTCCAGCTGCTGCTGGGGCCGGCTATGGAGGAGATGTTCTGGTTTTTCACCCTGCGCTTCACCTTCACGCCGATCCTCATCTGCATTCCCATCCTGGCGGCCATTGCCGTGGCCGTGCAGTCGCTCTGCTACCGCCGCATGGTGCGCCGCAGCGTGGTGGAGCGCCTGCGGGAGGCGGAATAGCCCGTCTATTTTCTCCGGACGCGCATAGGATAGTGCCAGGAGGGGATTGGCATGGAACGTGCGGCGGCTGTGGCGGAGCGGGTCAGCGGATGGGTCTGGGGCGCGCCGATGCTGGTGCTGATTGTGACCATCGGCGTGCTGCTGATGGTGCGCCTGCGGTGCCTGCCGCTGCGGCGGGTGGGGCAGGGCCTCCGCCTCGCCCTGCGGGGCGGGGAGGAGGGCCCCGGCGAGGTCTCCAGCTTCGCCGCCCTCTGCACGGCTCTGGCCGCCACCATCGGCACCGGCAACATCGTCGGTGTCGCCACGGCCATCTGTGCCGGCGGCCCGGGGGCGCTGTTCTGGATGCTCGTCGCGGCGCTGCTGGGCATGGCCACGCAGTATGCCGAGGGTCTGCTGGCGGTCAAATACCGTACCGTGGACCAGGCGGGCCGCGTGACGGGCGGGCCGTTCACCTACATAGAGCGGGGCCTTGGCCGGCGGTGGCGATGGCTGGCGGTGTTCTTTGCCGGCTGCGCGGTGTTCGCGGGCCTGTGCGGCATCGGCACCTTCACCCAGGTCAGCGGCATCACCGCTGCGGTGCAGCGGTTCTTCGAGCCGGAGTTCCAGGCCGCGGCGGGGGAGGGAGTGCGCCTGTTCGGGCGCTGGTACGCCCGCTCGGCGGTCTACGCGGGCCTGCTGGTCACGGCTGCCGCCGCATTGGTGCTGCTGGGCGGCGTCGGGCGGATCACGCGGGTGGCGGAGTTCCTGGTGCCGTTCATGGCCGCGGCCTATGTGGCGGTCAATCTGCTCCTGCTGGTCAGCAACGCCGGGCGCATCCCCGAGGCTGTGATCACGGTGGTCCGCGGCGCGTTCCATCCGCGGGCTGTCACCGGCGGAGCCGTTGGCTCCGTGCTGGTGGCGGTGCAGAAGGGGATCGCCCGGGGCGTGTTTACCAATGAGGCCGGCATGGGTACCACCGCCATCGCCGCCGCAGCAGCCAGGACCAGCTCGCCGGTCCGGCAGGGGCTGGTGGCCATGACCGGGACGTTCATTGATACCGTGGTGCTGTGCACCATGACCGGCCTTTCCATTGTCCTCACCGGTGCCTGGGATGCCGGAGCGGAGGGCGCGGCGGTAACCGGACTGGCCTTTGAGCGGGGCCTTCCGCTGCCGCCGGCGCTTTCGGAGTTCTTTCTGATGCTCTGCCTGACGTTTTTTGCTTTTGCCACCATCATCGGCTGGCACTTCTACGCTGAGCGATGCTTAGCCTACCTTACCGGCGGCAGCGAGCGGGCGGCGAAGCTGTACCGCTGGCTGTACATCCTGGCGGTGCTCCTGGGGCCGTATCTGTCCCTGGAGCTGATCTGGGATCTGGCAGACATCACCAATGGTCTCATGGCCTTTCCCAATCTCATCGCCCTCTACGCCCTCAGCGGCGTAGTGGTCCGAGAGACGCGAAAAAACGCCCGGGAGCTTTAGCGCGGATGGTAGTAAAACAGTATTTTTGAAAAATCTGAAAACCTTGTAAATAATCAGATATCCTCCTGTAATTATTGCAGCTTGGGAATTGCCCGGGTGGGTATCCGGACTTTGCTATTCGTGCTCTTCACCTTTCGGCGATGCAACGTTCTGCTGGCCGCTTTGGCAATTCGTCAGTCAGCACCGATGATAAAATGTAAAAAAATGCCGAGGAAAAAATGTAGTTTTATGGCGGAGGTGAAAGAAAAAGGATAGACCCCCAATGAGAGCCACAAAAGGGTCCCGGAAAAGGGGTCAGGAAATGAAAGGAGTACAGTGGGCGGTATGAGCGGAATGAGGCTCGCCAGGGGTACCGCAGCGGTCACTACAGCCGAACCCTTACCACCACCTCCGGCGATGTTACGCTCCATGTGCCCCGCCTGAAGGGAGTCTCTTTTGAATCGGCCATTATAGAGCGGTATCGCTGGCGTGAAAGCAGTGTGGAAGAAGCCCTCATTGAGATGTACCTGGCTGGGGTGTCGGTGCGGCGAGTAGAGGATATCACAGAGGCGCTGTGGGGA
>JAAWBZ010000302.1 GCA_022792945.1 Oscillospiraceae bacterium
CACAAGGCAATAGACCGCCTGCAATATTGGTTAAAGCAGACCGACAGGAAGCCGAAGAAATACTACTATCTGAAATTAGATGTATCAAAGTATTTCTACAGGATAGACCACGGCATTTTGAAGAAGATTCTTGCAAAGATGATTGACGACCCGCCGCTTTTAGACCTTATGGCGAAAATCATTGACTGCGAAGATACAAAGTTCGGATTGCCGTTGGGCGCAGATATAGGGGACGTTGCATTTGACAGAATGTTAGATGATGTGGGCTTGCCTATAGGAAACCTGACTTCTCAAATGTTCGCAAACCTGTATCTGAATGAGCTTGACCAGTTCTGCAAGCACAAATTAAGGTTGCACTTCTATATCCGATACATGGACGACATTATAATTTTGCATGATGATAAAAAGTATCTGGAGAAGGTAAAACAGGACATAGCCGTATTTCTGGGAAAGAAGCTGAATTTGCAGTTAAACAAGAAAACCTGCATACGCCCGACAAGTATGGGCATTGAGTTTGTAGGCTTCCGGGTGTGGGCGACACATAGGAAGTTAAGGAAGAAGACTGCAAAGAAGCTGAAAAGACGGCTGCAATATATGTTCCATGCCTACAAAATAGGTGAAATTGACAAAGACACGCTTGACAGAAGCGTTGCTTCATACCGGGGAATATTAAAACATTTTGAAAGCTACGGACTGCGAAAAAGTTTGAATGAAATGTATAAAAAGGAGGTATGCGGAAATGTCACAGGAGCTATTGCAGACAGCGAAAGAGATTCTGGCGTGGCTTGCGGCGGCAGGGATAATAATTGACCTGACCCCTGGCATTAAATTTCAGCCCGTGCGGTATATCATAAAGCGCATAGGGGCATTGATGAATCATGATATAAAAGGACAGCTTGACAAGATAGAAAAGGACTTGCAGCAGCACAAGGTGGAGAGCTGGCGGCATGAAATCTTGACCTTTGCAAATGAATGTATGAACCGCAGGAAGCACACGAAAGAAGAATTTGACAATTTCTTTGAAACACATAGCGACTATGAAGAGTACATAAAAGCAAACAAGCTGGAAAACGGGCGTGTAGATATGGCTTACAAGTATGTAAGCAATGTATATATGCGCCGTTGTGAAAAGAATGATTTTCTTGTGGAAAGGGAGGAAGAAGACGAATGATTGTTTTATGGATTGCGTCCGGGTTCGTGTTATGCGCTTTATTCATGTACGTTTTCAACGCACGGGGAATAATGGCGGCACGAAGAAAGTACAGGAGGGCGCAGGCAAGGACGCAGACAAAGAAGCAGAAGCGGGAAAAGATACAGGTTACAAAAATCATTGTCTTTTCAATCATGATAACCTACTATATCGCTTTTGCGGTTGCGGTGTGGGTAGTGGTTGCAAAGGACATATACCAGCTTTCAAGCCTGCTGACATTCACGGGCGGCGTTGCGGCTTTTGCGGTTGCGTTCTATTGCTGGAAGAGCAAAGCGGAAAATTTAGAGAAGATAAAGAAAGGGAACCCGGACTTGTGCGGTTCCCTTTCTGATTTTTCCGGCATGGGTTCACAGTAAGGGAGG
>JAAWBZ010000303.1 GCA_022792945.1 Oscillospiraceae bacterium
AGTATGGTATGACGATTTGGGGGACTTTTTCAACGGATATATGGATGAAAATCTATGTGTTTTGCTGTTCAAGCCGGAAAAATATAATATATTCATCGAAAACACTACCATACGAGGGGCATTCTGAGAAAGGAATTGAGGAAGGACACTTATGAAAGAATTTTTTGAGATCAAAGCCTTTGAGGACAAATTTGAGGTTTACCATTTACCCAAATCACGTGTCATTGGAAAAGAAGTACGTAACGGCGGCTCCATAGGAAACACCGCTCCGGATTTATGGAATGATGTTTTTGCTTCGGGCTCGATAGATGTGTTAATGACATTACCGCACATTTTGAATCATAGTACATATGGTTGGACATGCGATTATGATGCAGAAACAGATACATTTATCTATATCGTTTGTGTTTTAACTCCAGCAGATACACCCGTGCCAGATGGATTTGTATATAGAGATATTCCGAAAACTCTTTGTGCAAAAGGTATTTACGGTGAAAGCATGTCAGAAACACTTGATCGTATAAACGCAAATGGCTACACAACAAACTGGGAGCCGTATGGCTGGAATGCTGAATTATATATTCAAGCAGAGGAGGAAAATCCACCCAAGCAGGTTGATACGCCTTGGCATTGGATTGTTCCTGTAAAAGAAAAATGAGAGTGACAAAATGGAGAATTAATAATGTTCATAACAGCAATTCACGGTGAAAGCCTGATAAAGGAAATCAACTACAAAAACATTCCCCTGGAACTTATCTTTGTTCCGGCAACAATATGGTGTGGCTCTGTTGCCTTTGCCCCTAATCTGACCGATGAACCAGACATTTCAGCACTGCTTCAAAGATACCAGAAAAATTGTCAATATCCAAAATCACACCTTGCTAATTCCGGCTGGGATAACGCCATCAGCATCGACTACTGGCAGGATGGCAAGTCACCCAGAGGGATGATGTTCTCCCAACAGGTGACAAGCGACGAGCAAAATTCCGCTCATGACATTTATCGAATGCCACAGTCGCTTTATATCCGTCTTTCTTGTACAAGTGAAGTAGCACAGGCTGCGTTCGGACGGGATGGATGCGAAGTGTTTGAATTGTTCGGAGTCATAAAAGATGCGCTGAACGATTTAGGATACCAGGTTGGCACGAACGGGGCACAGGAGATTGAAATGTACAACCACGGCGCAGGACTTGCGTATGCCTATGTACAGGTGGAGGATAAATAACCTTGGAGGTCAAAATATGGAATAT
>JAAWBZ010000106.1 GCA_022792945.1 Oscillospiraceae bacterium
CAGGCCTCGATGGAGGCGGGCTTGTTGTCGTTCTTGAACTCATCAGAGGTCCACCACACGGTGTCCTTGGAGTTCTCGTCCATGACGATGAACTTATCCTTGGGGGAGCGGCCGGTGTAGATGCCGGTCATGACGTTGACGGCGCCCAGCTCCGTCAGCTGGCCCTTCTCGAAGCCCTCCAGGGAGGGGTCCATCTCGGCCTCAAAGAGCTCCTCGTAAGAGGGGTTGTAGACGATCTCCTTGATGCCGGTGATGCCCAGCTTTTCCAGACCATAAGTTTCCATATTGATTGATATCCTCCTTAAGAATATGATTTATGAAGCGCAGGGGGAAGCGTGCCTCCGGCGCGGCGTGCCGCGCGGACACAATCCCCACCAAATAGCAGTATAGCATAGATTGGTCCGTATTTCCACGATTTTTTCCGAAAATATTTTGTTTTGGAGCGATTCGGCATTTTGAACAACTGATTTACCCGGGCAAAGTTTTCATCCCGTCCGCTTTGGGCAGTTTGCCCAATGCCCCGAGGGCCGGCAGGCGTCGTGTGAGACACGAGAGCGGCCCGAAAACAAAATTTTTCCGCGCGCTCCGGGAACCGGCGGGGGAAAACTGCGTTTATAAGGGCAAGTGACCAAAAAACACCTGAGAGGAGCATTCCCATGAAAAAGTTATTGTCTCTTGTCCTGAGCCTCCTGCTGCTGCTGGGCGTTCTGGCCGGCTGCGGCGCGTCCGGCGACGCCACGGCGGCCGACCAGTCCGCCCCCGCCGCGTCCGAGGCCCCCACCGCCCCCGCTGAGGACATGGCGAGCGGGGGCTGGGACGCCGAATACGCCCCCGAGTATGCCCCCGCCGACACGCCCATGGAGCCGTCCGGCGGCCTGGATACCGCGGTGGAGAGCGCCGGCGGCGCGGCGAAGCTCACCGAGAAGATCATCTACAGCGCCGACCTGGACCTGGAGTCCACCGATTTTGACACCGCCGCCGCCGCGCTGGACGCGCTGGCGGGGCAGTACGGCGGCTTTGTGGAGAGCTCCCAGATCACGGGCAATACCGACTACGCCGCCGACGGCTCAGTCCGGGTGGTGGACCGCCGGGCATCCTACACGTTGCGGGTGCCCTCCGACCGGTTCCAGGCGTGCCTGCGGCAGGCCGGCTCCATGGGCAACGTCATTTCCTCCTCCACCGCCGCAGACAACATCACCTCCCAGTTCACCGACCAGGAGGCCCGGCGGGACACCCTGCTCATCCAGGAGGAGCGGCTGCTGGCCATGCTGGAGAAGTCTGAGGATCTGGAGAGCCTCCTGGGCCTGGAGGCCCGTCTGGCCGACGTGCGCTATGAGATCGAGTCCATCGAGCGGACCCTGCGCAACTGGCAGAACCAGGTGGACTACTCCACCATCCGCGTGAATCTGCGGGAGGTAGCGGTCTACACCCCCACGGCCCCAGTGCAGCGCACCTTCTCCCAGCAGCTCTCCGACGCCCTCCGCAGCGGCTGGCAGGGCTTTGTCCGGGCGGTGAAGGCGGTCACGCTCTGGGTGCTCTCGTGGCTGCCGGCGCTGGTGATTCTGGCGGCTGTGGCAGTGGCGGTCCTCCTTATTCTCCGCCGCCGCGCGCGGAAACATGCGCCGCCGGCCCAGGAAAAATCGGAGGAAAAGAAGGATTCCTGAGGGCTTGCGGCGTATATAGAGACAGAACAGAGAGAAGGAGGCACGCGAGGTGGAGGATATCGCCATCATCGATCTCTATTGGGCCCGGGACGAGGCGGCGCTGCGGGAGAGCGACCGGAAATACGGCGCCTTCTGCCGCGCCATCGCCCGGAACATCCTGGCAGTATGGGAGGACGCGGAGGAGTGTGTCAACGACACGTGGCTGCGGGCATGGAACGCCATGCCCCCGGCGCGGCCCACGCCCTTGCGGGCATTTTTGGGACGGATTACCCGGAACCTGTCGCTGGACCGGTTCCGTTCCGCCAGAGCGCAGAAGCGGGGAGGCGGAGGCATGGAGTATTTGCTGGACGAGCTGAATGAGTGCCTGCCGGCCCCCGGCAGCGTGGAGGGCGAATTTGACGCCAAGGAGACGGCGGCGGTGATCTCCCGCTTTCTCGGGAGCCAGCCGCCCCTGCAGCGGCAGGTGTTCCTGCGGCGCTACTGGTTTGGCGACAGCGTGGCGGCCATCGCGCGGCGCTTCGCCATGAACGAGGGCACGGTGAAGTCCAGCCTCCACCGCACCCGGGAGCGTCTGCGCAGGATGCTGGAGCAGGAGGAGGTGGCAGTATGAGGGCGGAGCGGCTGTTTGAGGCCCTGGGCCTGGTGGACGACCGCCTGGTCGAGGAGGCGGCGGACGCCCGCCGCGTGGCGACGCCCTGGCGCAGGTGGGCGGCCCTGGCGGCGTGCCTGGTGCTGGTGATCGGCGTCGGGTCGGTGAGCTTCGGCCTGCTCTTCCGCGGCTGCGGCAGCACCGCGGACATGAACCAGTCGATGGACTGCGCGCCCGCTGAGAGCGAGGCTGCCTGCGGCGACACCGGCTGGAGCGGCGGCGCCGACGGCATGGCCCCAGTGGAGGAGGCCCCTGCCGCCCCGCAGATGCCGGGGCCGGAGGACACGCCTGCCGGCAAGGACGATTTCGATGCCTCCGTCCTGCCGGAGGAGGCAGGGAGCGCGGACGCGCCCACGGCCGTGCCGGGGGAACCCCTGGAGCGCGGCGCGGGTCCGGTACTGACCCTGTCGGCCCAGGGCGCGGGGGCGCTGCGGGCGGAGCGGACGCTGAATGTGGCGGTCTCTGCGGACCACGCGGACATCACAGACCGCTATCTGGTGACCAATCTCAGCGATCAGGACGTGGAGGCGTCGTTTGCCTACCCCGTTGCGGGCAGCTTGGCCAGCCTGGAGGCGTCGGGCCTGACGCTGACGGCGGACGGGAGCGTTTTGAACTGCGAAACGTCGTTCACCCCGTCCCGGTACGTCTTTGCGGCGGACGGCAGCAATCTGGCCCAGGCGGACTGGGCGGCGCTGTCCGACCGCCGCGGCGAGGCAGTGTCTTCGTTGGATCTGGACCAGACTGTCACGCTGTGGGAGGTCCGGAACGTGACCTGGGACGGCTCTGCCGGCGGCGGGCTGGCCGTGAGCTTTGCGAAGCCGGCGGGCACACAGGTGCTCTACTACGGCTTCTCTGGCCACGGTGTGCGGGACGGCCTGGACTATTGCGAGGACGAGGTCACGCTGGACCCCGGCGCGCGGCGGGAGCTGGTATTCCTGGGCGAAGCGCCGGAGGCCTGGACTGTGCGGGGCTTTGACCTAGCGGACCGGACGCGAACGGACCTTACCTGTGAGGTGTCGGTCCGGACGCTGACCCTGGGCGGCTACCTGCGGACCATGACCGGCAGCGACCTGGAGCGGGACCTGCTGGCGGAGCTGCTGGCGCAGGACTTGACGGCGGCACAGGGCGGCGATCTGCGGCGGCTGGCGTACCTGGACGCGCGGGCGGCGCACATCTTCGATCACAGCTTCCGCCTGACCATCCCCGCCGGCGAAACGGTGGAGGTCACGGCGTCCTTCCGGCAGCTGGGTTGCTGGAGCGAGGACTATGGCGTGGATTGGTTCGCGTATGAGATCCTCTGCGGGGACACCGGCGCGCTGCGCCTCACGTCTCAGAGCGCGCAGGTGACGCTGCCGCCGTCCCTGTCCTGCGCAGAGAGCAGCCTCCCGCTGAATCAGCCTGCACCGATGGAAGCCGGGGCGCGTTATAGGATCGTAGTGCAATAAAATAAGCGGCGGTCTCAAACACCCTCACTCCGGCTGGAGTGGGGGTGTTTCTTCTGACTTTACATAGATTTTACACAATTCTGGTCGTGGATTTTACAAGCGCCTGTTATCGTTTATAATATAAAGAAAGAATACGGGGGGTAGAATCCTATGGACATTTTCAGTATGCTGACGCTGGCCGGCGGGCTGAGCCTGTTTCTGTTCGGCATGAGCATCATGGGCCAGGCGCTGGAGCGGCGGGCGGGCGGACAACTGCGCTCGCTCCTGGAGCGGCTGACCGCCAACAAGGCTGCCGGCCTCCTGACGGGGCTGGGCGTTACCGCGGTGATCCAGAGCTCCTCCGCCACCACGGTCATGGTGGTCGGCTTCGTCAATTCCGGTCTTATGAGCCTCAGGCAGGCCATCAACGTCATCATGGGCGCCAATATCGGCACCACGGTCACGGCGTGGATTCTGAGCCTCACGGGCATCGACAGCGGCAACCTGTTTGTGCGCCTTCTGAAGCCCGCCTCCTTCACGCCGGTTCTGGCGCTCATCGGGATCATCTTTTATATGTTCTGCAAAAGCGCCAGGAGGAAGGATACCGGTCTGATCCTCCTGGGCTTCGCCACACTGATGTTCGGCATGGAGACCATGTCCGGCGCTGTGTCCGGCCTGCGGGATGTGCCCGCATTTCAGCAGCTGTTCATTTTGTTCAAGAACCCGGTCCTGGGCGTCCTGGCCGGCGCGGCGCTGACGGCGGTCATTCAGTCCAGCTCCGCCTCTGTGGGCATTTTGCAGGCGCTGGCCGTGACAGGGCAGGTGTCCTACGGGGCGGCGATCCCCATCATCCTGGGGCAGAACATCGGAACCTGTGTGACGGCGATGCTCTCCTCGGCGGGGGCCAACAAGAATGCCAAGCGTGCCGCCGTGGTGCATCTCTCCTTCAACACCATCGGGACCGCCATCTGGCTGACGGTGTTCTGCCTGGTCCGGAGCCTGTTCCACCCGGTCTTTCTGAATGCGCCGGCGTCGCTGGCAGGCATTGCCGTGGCCCATTCGGTGTTCAACGTCCTTTGTACGGTGCTGATGCTGCCGCTGTCCGGCTTTTTGGAGCGGCTGGTCACGGTCCTGGTCCCGGACGCCAAGGAGCCGGAGGTGTTTTCCGAGCTGGATGAGCGCCTGTTCACCACGCCCTCCATCGCTCTGGAGCGGTGCCAGACCGTGGCCGCCGATATGGCGGAAACGGCGGTGTCGGCCCTGATGAAATCCCTGGACGTCCTGCGGGACTATGACTCGGAGACCGCCGCGGATATCCGGGAGAAGGAAAACAGGACCGACCACTATGAGGATATTCTGGGAACGTACCTGGTCAGGCTGAGCACACGGCGGATCAGCGGCCAGGACAGCCGGGAGGCGGCAAAGCTGCTGAAAATGATCGGGGACTTTGAGCGGATCGCGGACCATGCCGTGAATCTGGTGGAATCGGCGGAGGAGCTGCGGGACAAGGGCCTGCGCCTGACTGACGCGGCCGTGGAGGAGCTGTCGGTGCTCTCCCGGGCGGTCCGGGAGATCCTGGAGCTGTCCCTCACCGCGTTCCTCCAGAACGACCTGGCATCCGCCGCCAATGTGGAGCCCCTGGAGCAGGTGGTGGACCGGCTGAAGGAGCGGCTCCGCACCCGCCACATCCTGCGCCTGCAAAACGGCGGCTGTACCATCGACGCGGGCTTCGCGTGGCTCGACCTGCTGACGAGCCTGGAGCGGACCGCGGACCACTGCTCCAACATTGCCGGGTGTGTGCTGGACGCCGCCGGCGACAATCTGAACCTGCACCAGTCCCTGCGGGAGATTCGGGACGGCAGCGAGGACTACCAGGCGCGCTATCGGGCGTATACGCGCAAATACGCCCTGCCCTGACACGGCGGGGGTTGATAAGCCCATGGGAATCATGCTATGATAGCGCCGCGGAGGGAGGGAGCCATATGATTTTCTGCGTGGAGGACGACGACGCGATTCGCGGCCTGATGCTCTATACGCTCAATGCTGCCGGCTTGGAAGCCAGGGGCTTTTCCGACGGTGAGAGTCTGTTTGCCGTCTTGGCGGCGGAACGGCCGCGGCTGATCCTGCTGGACATCATGTTGCCGGGGGAGGACGGCATCTCGATTCTGAAAAGGCTGCGCGCACAGGCCGTGACCGCGGAGATCCCGGTCATCATGGCGACCGCCAGGGGGACGGAGTACGACAAGGTGACTGGCCTGGACCTGGGGGCGGACGACTATCTGGCCAAGCCCTTCGGCATGATGGAGCTGGTTTCCCGGGTCAAGGCGGTGCTCCGCCGCTGCGCGCCACAGCAGCTGCGGCGCCATCTGGCCGCCGGCGGCCTGACGGTCGATCTGGCGGAGCACACCGTTACGGCGGACGGCGAGCGGGTGGTGCTGACACGGAAGGAGTTTGAGCTGCTGCGGCTGTTTCTGTCGTCGCCCGGGGTGGTGTTCACCAGAGAAACGCTGCTCTCCAGCGTCTGGGACACGGTGTTCACCGGGGAGACCCGGACGGTGGATATGCACATCCGGACGCTGCGGCAGAAGCTGGGCCGCTGCGGCGCGATGATCGAGACAGTCCGGGGCGTGGGCTACCGGCTGGAGGGGAAGCTATGACCAAAAAGATTTTTCGTTCCATCCTGACCGCGGCGGCGGCGGTACTGCTGGCCGGCCTGGTCATTGTGATGGGGTGCCTCTATAATTACTTCGGAATTATGCAGGAATATCAGCTGAAGGATGCGCTGCGTCTGGCCGCCTGCGGGGTGGAGGAGAACGGACAGGCGTATTTGGAAAAGCTGACCTTCCGAGACGACCGATATCCGTGGACGCCGGACTACCGGCTGACCTGGATCGCGCCGGACGGAACGGTCCTCTTCGATACGGGGGACGCCGCGGAGCGGATGGACAACCACGCGGACCGTGCGGAGGTCCGCGAGGCATTCACCGCGGGGGAGAGCAGCAGTGTGCGCTACTCTGCCACGCTGACGCAGCGGACGCTTTACTATGCCCGGCTGCTGAACGACGGCACGGTCCTGCGCATCTCCATCCGCCGGGCCGCACTGCCGGCGCTGGTGCTGGCGATGCTCCAGCCCATCGTGGTGGTTGTGATCTTTGCCGTCATTTTCTCTGCCGCGCTGGCGGGCTGGATGGCGAAGCGGATTGTCCGTCCCCTCAACACGCTGGACCTGGAGCGTCCGCTGGAAAATGACGCCTATGAGGAGCTGGCGCCCCTCCTGCGCCGGCTCCACCAGCAGCACCGGCAGATTTGCACCCAGGTGCGGGTCCTGCAAGAGAAAACGGATGAGTTCGAGCAGATCACCGGTCATATGCAGGAGGGCCTGATCCTGCTGGACAATGCCGGGAAGATTCTGAGCATCAACCCGGCGGCGCAGCGGATCTTCGGGGCGGAGGCGTCCTGCCGTGGGCAAGGCTTTCTGACGGTGGACCGGGACCAGGGCCTGTACCTGGCCATTCAAACGGCGCTGGAGAAGGGGCACAGCGAGATACGCGAGGCGCGGAACGACCGGGAATTTCAGCTTGACATCAGCAGCATCGAGTCGGACGGGCTTGTGATCGGCGCGGCGCTGCTGGTCTTCGACGTGACCGAGCAGGCCGCAGCCGAGCGCAGCCGCCGGGAATTCACCGCCAATGTCTCCCACGAGCTGAAAACGCCCCTGCAATCCATCCTGGGCAGCGCGGAGCTGCTGAAAAACGGAATGGTCCGCCAGGCGGATATCCCCAGTTTCTCCGCCCTCCTCCACACCGAGGCGGCGCGGCTGGTGGCGCTGGTGGACGATATCATTCACCTGAGTCAGCTGGACGAGGGCGCCGCGCTGGCGAAGGAGCCGGTGGACCTCCTGGAGACGGCGGCGCGCGCCGTCGCGGCGCTGCGGGACAGCGCGGAAATAAGAAAAATCCAGATGTCCGTGACCGGCGAACACGTCCGGGTGAACGGCGTCCCCGGCCTTTTGTACGAAATGCTCTACAACCTCTGCGATAATGCTGTCAAATACAACGTGGAGGGCGGCCATGTGGCGCTTTCCGTCTCCAGCGGAGCCAAGGGCGCCTCTGTCACCGTGCGGGACACCGGCATCGGCATCCCGGCGGCATGCCAGGACCGCATTTTTGAGCGCTTCTTCCGGGTGGATAAAAGCCGCTCGAAGGCCTCCGGCGGCACCGGTCTGGGCTTGTCCATCGTCAAGCACATCGCGCAGTATCACGGCGCGTCCATCACGCTGCAAAGCGAACCCGGTCATGGCACTGCCATTTCGGTCGTATTTCCTGCGCAGACGGCCCCCTGACCGCCGCCAGACCGGGAAGGCCAAAGGACTTGCTGCCCGCCATTGGCAGACAGCAAGCCCTTTGGCTGCTTTTTTTGCTATTTTTTCAGCTGCTTTTCCAGCGCGTCCAGTACATGTGCCCGCGGCGTCTGCGTGCTCTCCCGCACGGCGCGGCGCACGGCGGTACGGGACAGCGGCGCGCCGGATACGGTGCGGCCGGTGCTGGTAACTGCTGACGGACGGCGGCGCAGCAGCAGGATCCCGCCCAGTCCCAGCAATACCGCCGTCACCGTCAGCACCCAGGGCAGGGGAGAGGCTTTGGCCGCGGGGGCCTCCGCCGTCAGGCTTTGGCCGCTTTCGATTGGCAGCGTGCCGGACGGCTGCATGCCGTCGGTGTACAATCCGCCCTGAGACGTGAGATCCTCAACGAGCATGGTGTCCAGGACCTCGACCTTCATCGGCCCATAGTCTGCGTCCAGCTCGCTCTGCACTGCGTCCCGGTCGGCCTCGGAGGTCCAGACGAAGATGGCCTCTGTGTTCCGTCCCAGGACCGCGCGGGTGATGCGCGGATCGTCCCGCGCCAGGATCTCGTCCAGCACCGTCTGCCGCTGATCGTAGGAGTAGAGGCAGCGGATGAACCGCGCCCGGCAGGTGGGGGCCAGCAGGTCCAGGAGCTTTTCCTCCAGCGCCGCGTCGCCGCCCACCAGGCCGATCTCCCACCAGGTCTCCACGGTCCCGTCCTCCAGCAGCTCGCCGCCGGCCTCGGAGGCGAAGGAGACGAAATCAGGATAGCCGTAGGTGGCCCAGTATTTGTCTGGGGCCTCCACATCGCCCCGGCCCGGCTCGCCGCGATAGGGCGGCTCCCACTCGGAGTCCGGCTCGGTGATGGCGCCCATGGCCTCCTCCGGACTCATATTCTCGTCTGCCGCCGCGTCCTGGCCGTCCCAGGTGTCTGTCTCTCCAACCTCCGCCGGCTGCACGTTCTCCTCCGCCAGCTCTGCCGCGCCCGCCGGCACGGCCAGCAGCAGCGCCAGCGCCGCCGCCAACATCCAATGCTTCTTCATGTGTCTCCCTCCAATTGTAGTCTCAGCCGCTCCACGGCCTTCCGGTAGCGCCACAGCACGGTGCCCAAGGGCATTTCCAGCACCGCCGCCGCCTCGCGGAATTTCAGTCCCGCGTTGAGGTGCAGCGTCACGATCTGCCGCTCCACCTCCGGCAGCGCCGCCAGGGCGCGCTCCACGTCCATCCGGCCCTCCAGATCCATCTCACACGCGGCCTCCACGCCCTCCAGCGGCGCGTCCGCACCCCGCCGCCGCAGGGCGTCCAGCGCCAGATGCCGGGCAGAGGCGAACAGGTACGCCCTGGGGCGCCGCGCTGTGTCCGGCGGCGCCTGATAGATGCGCAGAAACAGCTCCTGCAGCAGATCCTCCGCCGCCGCGCGGTCGCCCACGATCCGAAAGAGCACCGTAAAGAGCGGCGGGCTCATAGCGCGGTACACCGTCTCAAAGGCGTCCCAATCACCCTGCCGCACCGCAGCCAGCAGGGGCTGAAGCTCTTGATCCTGCATCATTTCCACCTCCTCTCACTTACTATGACGCGCCCGCCGGGCAAATTATTGGCGGAAACACAAAAAAGGCCTGCCCGGAGGCAGACCTTTTTGAAGAAAAATCTTATTTGGCCTCGGCGTCGGCGCCAGCTTCCTTCAGCTTGGCTACAAGCGCCTCCGCATCGTCCTTGGAAACGGCCTCCTTGACCTTGGCGGGCGCGCCGTCAACCATGGCCTTGGCTTCCTTCAGGCCCAGACCGGTGGCCTCACGGACGACCTTGATAACGGCGATCTTGTTCGCGCCGGCGCCGTTGAGGACCACGTCAAACTCGGTCTTCTCTTCCTCCGCGGCAGCAGCGCCGCCGGCGGCGGGAGCGGCCACAGCGGCAGCCGCGGCGCTGACGCCGAAGGCCTCCTCCAGAGCGTGGACAAGCTCAGACAGCTCCAGAACGGACAGAGCCTTGACTTCTTCGATCATAGCAGCAACTTTTTCGCTAGCCATTGTAATTTCCTCCTAAAAATATAGTGTAGTTGGGATCAAGCATCCGCGGCGCCGTCGGCGGGCGCGCCGCCGAGCTTCTGGCAGATCTGGTCCAGGACCACGGCCAGGCTGGTGATGGGAGCCAGGAAGGTGCCGAGCACCTGGGACAGGAGCGCATCCTTGCTGGGCAGCTCACCGAACGCGTTGAGCTCGTCCGCGCTGAGAACGCTGCCCTCGATCAGGCCGCCCTTGATTTTGATGAGATCCTTGTTCTTCTTGGCAAACTCGCAGACGATCCGCGCCGGGGCGATGGGATCGCCGGTGGTGCAGGCCAGGGAAGTGGTGCCGTTGAGCAGCTCGTCAAACTGGCTGTAGCCGATCTTGTTGGCGGCGAACCGGGTCAGCGTGTTCTTCACCACGGTATACTCCACGCCAGCCTCGCGGAACTGGTTGCGGAGCGCCGTATCCTGCGCCACATTGATACCCTTGTAGTCCACAAACACAGCCGCTGTGGCGTTCTTCAGCTTCTCAGCCATGGCGTCCACAATGGCCTGCTTGCTTTCCAGAACCTTTTGATTGGGCATTTGTATGTCACCTCCGAAAAATAAAATGTCCCCGCGCCATAAGACGTGAGGACACAGAAAAAGTGTACTGTGCAGTCACCTCGGCAGGAAGGGAAGTCCCATTACGGCATAAAGCCTCCTGCTGTCTCTGGCAGCCTGTCTACTATAGCACGGAAACGAAAAAAAGTCAACAGAAATTTTCATTTCCGTTTACGCGCGGGCGGTTTGCAGGCCAGACTGCGGCTGATGTGCAGCAGCTCCTGTACGGTGCCTGCTGGGACCGTGCCATCCAGCAGGATGGTGACCCAGCTGGACTTGCTCATATGGTAGGCCGGCAGAAAGCCCGGCGTCCCCAAAAGCGACCCCAGGAGGATCGGATCACACTTCACATCCAGAATATCCACCATTCCGCCGCCCGGCAGTTCCAGCCTGGCGCGGGGGACCTCCATGACGGCGGCGTACCATTTTTGGCTGACGGTGCAGCGCAGAACGCAGTAGGTCGGGTATTTGCTCCAGAGGTACTCCGGCTCGTCCCCGAACTGATCCAGCGCGTATTGCAGCAATTTCCTCCGGTCCATAGCCGATTCCTCCCGTTTCTGCCCCGAGTATACCATAAGCGCGTCGAATGTGCAAGTGGAAAAGCCGGCAGAGCCTTGCGCTCTGCCGGCTTTGAAACGGGCGTTACTGCCCCAGTGTCGCGTTGACCAGACGGGTGGTCAGGACGCGAATCTGAGAGCCGCGGACCTTGAGAACGGCGGCATCCATCTTCAGATCCAGGCGGAGCTGCCGGATGTTCTCTTCGGTGGGTTCGGTTTCCTTCATTTCCATAAGCAGATCATAGGTTTCCTGGACGTAGTCCCGCAGCGTACTGCCGTCGGTCAGCTTCAGCTCGGTCTTCTGGTCCATCAGATCCATGGCCTCCTGGAGGTAGCGGGCGGCGCGGTCCACGGACTGGATGGACGTCTTGGCGATGACGACATCGGCCGACGGGAGGCCGGTGCTCTTGTCCAGCCCGGAGGCGATGGACTCCATTCCCTTGTTGAACAGCTCAATGGAGCGGTCCAGCGCCTTGGCGTCCTGGTAGCCCCAAAGATCGCTGTCACCGCTGTCGCCGCCGCTGCTGCTGCCATCGTCGGGATTGGACGGATTGGACGGCTCGGGATCGTCATCGCCGGGATTTTCCGGGACGGCAGGCTGGTCAACCTTATCCGGCGCGGTCAGACCGGAATAGCGGGTCACGGCGTCGCCGCGGCCGAAGTCTACGCTCCAGTCGCCGTCAGCCTGGATGTACAGGAAATACTGTGCGCCGGCGTCCAGCTTGGCCACCTTCTGGCCGGACCAGCTGCCGATTTCATTGGCCAGAAGCTGCGTCTGATAGGACTCGCCGTTCATCTTGATGGCCTTCACAATGAAATTGCTGCTGCCGTTGGAGTGGCGCATGGTCACCGTAGACTGGCCGGGGGCGGTAAAGACGCCGGTGATGACGGTGCCGCTGCCCTGGATGTTGGTAGTGGTAGTGCCGGAGACAGGCTTGAACTCGATGGTCCAGTCGCCCTCGCCCTTTTCGATTTCCAGCGTGCCGTTGGTGATGGCCTTGCCGCCGCGGTCAAAGCAGTAACGCTCGGCGGCGGAGCCGATTTCGTTGGCCAGCAGGTAGGATTCATAGCTGGCCGAGCCGTAGTGGAGCTTGACGATAAAGTTGCCGGTACCCTGGAAGGTGCACTCCGCATAATACTGCCCGGCGGGGATGCTCACGCCGCTGATGACCTTGCTGCCGGAGCCGCTGTAGGAGATGGGGGCAGTCACCGTTTTGGCCGAGACCGGCTGGGACTGGGGACCTTCCACATTCTGGCCGGACTTGGAGGCGGCATAGGCCGCAACCTTGAAATAATAGGTGGTGGAAGGGGAGAGGTTGGAGACCTTGGCGGTATTGGTCTTGGCGGTGGTGCTCAGGGAGTACCCGCTGTTCTGGTTGGTGCTGACATAGACATTGTAGCCAGCGGCATCCGGCACGGCGGTCCAGGAGAGCGTCGCGTCCTTGGCTCCGGCGGAGACCGTGAGGCCGGTGACGGCGGTCATGGCCGGCGTGTACTCCATGGTGACGCTGACCCGCAGCTTGGGATCGGCCACACGGGTGGCGATGGCGGCGACTTCGCTGCGCTTGATGTTGGCGTTGGGGTTGAGCTTGTGGCTTTCGGCGTCGCCGGTGAGGATGCCGGCACGGTAGAACCGGTAGGCGACGTCGCTGTAGGCCGCGCCGGCATCCACATCAGGGATGGATCGGTCCTCCACCTCGTTGATTTTAGCTGTGGCGTCGTCAGGCAGGGCACGGCCGAGAATGGTGACAAACTGCGCCCGGGTGGCGGGGAGGGTGTAGTTGGAGAACTGCCCGGCGGAGATGATGCCCGTCTCCAAGGCGTAGTCCACATAGACCTGATACCAGGGCGCGCCCTGGGTGAATTCACCCTTGCCGCCATTGTAAATGTCATGGATGCGGCAGGCCAGAGCCAGGGACTCGGCGACGGTGAGATTGCCGTTGGGGTTGAAGGCGTTCTCGCTGCTGCCCTTCATCAGGCCCAGCTCGTAGGCCGACTGGACGTTCCCGGCAAACCAGCTGGCGCTGGCCACATCGGCGAACTGCCCCTGTGTGTACTGGTTGACTGGCTCGAAGTTGTCCAGCCCGCTTGCTGCCAGCGCTGTTGTGGGCAGCAGCGTCAGCAGCAGCGCCAGGGACAAAAGGAAGGATAGCTTCTTCGCGGTTTTTTTCATACAATGACCTCCTGTGGATGATGTTTACCCTTACCATAGCACATTGGAATATAAAATACAATATCCTGGCTGCATCAAAAATGGAATAATATGGAAGTCAAACAACGAAAAAAGACAGGTCGAAAAGACCTGTCTTTTTCAGAGCACGCACTGTGCCCGATCAATACTTGGAAGTAGAGACCTTGACGCCGGGACCCATGGTGGAGGCCAGGACGCAGCTGCGGATATACTGGCCCTTGGCGGCGGCGGGCTTGGCCTTGATGACCGCGCCGATGAGGGTCTCAAAGTTCTCCTGGAGCTTCTCGGGGCCGAAGGACACCTTGCCGATGGGGCAATGGATGATGTTGGTCTTGTCGAGGCGGTACTCGATCTTACCGGCCTTGATCTCCTTGACGGCGGAAGCCACGTTGGGGGTCACGGTGCCGGCCTTGGGGGAGGGCATCAGGCCCTTGGGGCCCAGGACCTTGCCGAGGCGGCCCACAATGCCCATCATGTCGGGCGTGGCGACCACGACGTCGAAGTCGAACCAGTTCTCCTTGGTGATCTTCTCCACCAGCTCCATGCCGCCGACGAAATCGGCGCCGGCCTCCTTGGCCTCGTCCACCTTGGCGTCCTTGGCGAATACCAGCACCCGGCGGGTCTTGCCGGTGCCGTTGGGCAGGACGATGGCGCCGCGGACCTGCTGGTCGGCGTGGCGGGAATCGACGCCCAGCTTGATGTGAATCTCCACAGTCTCGTCGAACTTGGCGGTGGCGGACTTGATAACAAGGCCCATGGCCTCGGCAACGTCATACTGGACGCTGCGGTCGATCAGCTTGGCGCTGTCGGTATATTTCTTACCTCTGAACAATGTAATATCCTCCTTAAAGTGGTGATCGGAATACTCCTCCCACAGTTTGAGGCACGGCGAAACGCCCGCATGCCTCGGTCAGCGGCTTACTCCGCGACGGTGACGCCCATGCTGCGGCAGGTGCCGGCGACCTGGGACATGGCGGCCTCGATGGAGGCGGCGTTGAGGTCGGGCATCTTCTTCTCGGCGATCTCGCGGATCTGGTCCTTGGTGATGGTGCCGACCTTGTCCTTGTTGGGAACGCCGGAGCCCTTGTCCAGGCCGATGGCCTTCATAACCAGGGCGGGGGTGGGGGGCGTCTTGGTGACGAAAGTAAAGCTGCGGTCGGCGTAGACCGTGATGACCACGGGGATTTTAAAGCCGGCCTGATCCTTAGTGCGCTCGTTGAACTCCTTGATGAACTGGGAGATATTCACACCGTGCTGACCGAGAGCAGGACCCACCGGGGGCGACGCGGTCGCCTTGGCGGCAGGGATCTGCAATTTAATATAACCAGTAACTTTCTGTGCCATTTTAAAGCACCTCCTGAAGAAAATGTGGTGATACGCCCGTCTGGCGTATATCTGGCGGGACCCAGAGGCCCCTCCCACGAGGACGGCCGGACGCCCGGCCGGGGCGCGTTTTTCGTTAATCGGAGACAGGTTCCACCTGGTCCAGCTCCAGCTCCACCGGCGTTTCGCGGCCGAACATGGAGACGATGACGCGGACCTTGTTCTTGTCGATCTCCAGCGTGTCCACGGTGCCGACAAAGGACGTCAGCGGCCCGTCGTTGATGGTCACGCTGTCGCCCACCTGGTAGCCCACGACGATCTCGCGCTTCTCCACGCCCAGCTGCAGGACCTCGTCCTCCGTCAGCGGCGTGGGCTTGGTGCCGGAGCCGACAAAGCCCGTGACGCCGCGGACGTTCTTGATGACGTACCACGCGTCGTCGGTCATGATCATCTTCACCAGCACATAGCCGGGGAACACCTTGCGCTCGTAAGTCTTGGGGCCGTTTTCGGTCAGCTCCGTGACGGTTTCCAGCGGGATGGAGACCGTGTGGATCAGGTCCTCCAGATGGCGGGTCTCGACGTTTTTCTCGATGGTGGCCTTGACCGTATTTTCATAGCCGGAGTATGTGTGGACCACATACCACTTCGCTGCGTCCGCCATGCCGGTCAGCCCTTGACCAGGCTGATGATGCCGTTCACCACCAGCGACGCGGCGGCGTCGAACACCCAGATGAAGACGCCGACCACCAGCACACACAGCAAAACGATGAGCGTATTGTTGATCATCTGGCGCTTGGAGGGCCAAACGACCTTCTTCAGCTCACTCTTGAGCTCCCGGAAGAAGCGCTTGATCCGAGCGCCGGCGCGGACGAAAATGTTGCGCTTTTTGCTAGCTTCTGCCATTTGTTACACCCTTTCCGCAACGGAAAACCGCTGCATTACTTCGTCTCGTTGTGGACCGTGTGCTTTCTGCAGAACTTGCAGTACTTCTTCATCTCGAGACGGTCGGGGTCGTTCTTTTTGTTCTTCATGGTGTTGTAGTTTCTCTGCTTGCACTCCGAACACCGAAGAGTCACTTTGACGCGCATATTTCGGCACCTCCTTAAAATATTGCCTCCCTGTATCATCCCGGCTATCAGAAATTTAGAGCGCGGCGCCGCCGCATCCGGAACTGAAAAACGGGCGCAAAAAAAGAACCCTTATTCACAGGTAGAATTATTCTACCACAAGATACGGACATGGTCAATGGCTTTTTCCTGTTTTTTCGTATTTTTTGACCAGCTGCCTTTGCAATCCAGGTCGCTCTGTGGTACAATAGCCGCAGAAAACGGCAAAGAGGTGTTTTGGCTTGAAGATCATGGCCATTGACTACGGCGACGCCCGCACGGGCATCGCCATTTCCGACCCCACCGGGTCCATCACCGGGACCGCCCTGGTGATCCCGTCCTACAACCAGCAGAAGACGGCGGAGAAAATCCGGGAGCTGGCCGCGCAGCACGGCGCGGAGCGTCTGGTCATGGGCTTTCCGCGCAACATGGACGGCACCGAGGGGCCGCGGGCGGCGCTGTACCGGGAGTTCGCGGCGCTGCTCGGGGAGGTCACGGGGATGGAGCCGGTTCTGTGGGACGAGCGGCGGACCACCGTGGACGCCCACCGCATCCTCACCGACAACCGCCGCAGCGGCCGGCGGCGCAGGGAGACGGTGGACGCCGTGGCGGCGTCGCTGATCCTGGAGGGCTATTTGGCCTTCTGTTGCCGCTGATCGGGCTTCGAGGGCTTTTTCAGCAGCTCGGACACGCCGACGAACAGGAGAAAGACGCCGAAAATCCTCCGCAGCAGCGCGGCGTCCAGCATCGTGGCTGCCCACGCGCTGCCCGCCGCCGCCACAAGGCCCGCCAGGACGGCAGGGATGGTGGCGCGCCACTGGACCTGCCTGCCCTTGACATGGAAGATGAGGCTGGCCGCGGCGGTGGGCAGGAAGAACAGAAGGTTGATGGCCTGGGCGGTGCGCTGCTCCATGTGGAGCAGCGCCGTCATGTAGACCATCAGCAGGGAGCCGCCCCCGATGCCAAATCCAGAGAGCACGCCGCAGGCGGCCCCGGCCAGAATGGAAAGCCACATCATCGCAGCAGCAGCTGGACGCCGCCCCAGAGGATGAAGGCCCCCAACAGCTTGTGGAGCAGATTGGCGGACATCCTTTTAAATAGAAGCCCGCCCAGCAGCCCGCCGGCCAATCCGCCGGCCAGATACGGCCAGGCGTCGGAGAAGGGGAGGGGGGCGCGCAGGGCGTAGACCACGATGGAGACCACGCTCAGGGGGAGGATGATGCTGATGGCGGTGGCAAAGGCGTGCTTGTCCTCCAGACCGCACCAGCGCACCAGCAGCGGCACCAGGATCATCCCGCCGCCGGCGCCCATCAGCCCGTTGATCAGCCCCGCCGCCGCGCCGGAGACGGCAGCGCGTGTTTTGGAGATTTCCATAGTCAGCCTCCGATGAAGATTTTTTCCACCTTATTTTGGACCGCGGCGGTCTTTTTTATACGCAAAAGCCGCTGCGCAACCAATAGTTGACGGCATTTTTTTGTACCGCAACCAGCGATTGGCAAGATTCCACGCCCTGGGTTCTTGCGTAAATGGGCCGCTTTGTGGTACTGTCGAGCCATTCCAAAGGAAAGCGAGGAAGGTTTATGACATTCCGAGAAAAACTTATGGACCAGCGCCGCCGCCGGGGTCTGTCCCAGGAGCAGCTGGCCGACCGGCTGGGTGTGACCCGCCAGTCGGTGAGCAAGTGGGAGACCGGCGAGGCCATGCCGGAGCTGGCGAAGCTCATCGCGCTGGCGGACCTGTTCGAGGTCAGCGTGGACTATCTGGTCCGGGACAGCCTGGACCGTCCCGCGGCCAGTCCCGAGATGGCACAGCTGGAGCAGAAGCTGGAACAGCTGCGCCGGGAGACAGACACCACTTTTTGCAGCTACACCAGTAAAGTGCGCTTTCTGGGCATTCCCCTGGTCTCCATCCGCCTTGCCCACGACCGCTATCCCACCAGGCGCAGCACGGCGGTGGGGATCATTGCCATCGGCAACTTTGCGGTGGGCGTGGTCAGTCTGGGCCTTATTTCTCTGGGGCTGTTCTCGGTGGGGATGATCGCCGTGGGCCTGCTGGCGCTGGCGGGCGTCTCCATCGGGGGGCTGGCCGTGGGCGGCGTGGCTATGGGCGTCTGGGCCTTCGGCGCGTCGGCGGTGGGCATCCACCTGGGCGTCGGCGCGGCAGCGGTGGGCAGAAGCGCGGCGGGACTCAGCGCCGACGGCACGCAGGTGCTGCTGCTGGGCGGCGCGACCCTGGAGGAGGCGCGGCAGTTCTGCCAGACCGCCATCGCCTGGCCGCCTCTCCGCGCTCTGGCGCTGCTATTTATGAAATTGTACCTATAAATACCTGCACTGTGCCTCCTGCCGGGATATTTTGTCTTGTCAGGTGACAGAACACGACTTGCGCCCGGCGGGAAAATGTGGTAGGCTGGAGAAAAGGGGAGAGGCACATGGAGCGGCGGGACTATAGCATTGATCTCATCAAGACGCTGGCGATTTTCTCGGTCATCCTGATCCACATCGGCAGTGCCGCGATGGCGCAGGCGGTGGGGTCCTTCGGGTGGATCGCGGGACTGCTCTGGACCTCGCCGGCCCGGGCGGCGGTGCCGCTGTTTCTCATGTGCTCCGGAGCGCTGCTGCTGGATCCGGGGCGGGAGCTGACACTGAAAAAGCTCTTTTCCCGGAATCTCCTCCACATTTTGGTGGCCATGCTGTTCTGGGCCATGGCCTATCAGGTCTATCATCTGGCGGCGGCCCGCAGTCTGACAGCGGGGAGCCTCTGGCAGGCCTGCAAGGAGACGCTGCTGTTCCGGCAGGAGTTCCACCTTTATTATCTCCACATCACCCTGCTGCTCTACCTTTTCCTTCCGGTGCTCCGCGTTCTGACGGCCCACGCGACGCGGCGGCAGCTGGAATATGCGCTGGTCCTCTGGTTTCTCTTCGGCATCCTCTATCCCACGGTGCGGGACCTCTGGCCCTTCCGCCTTCTCGGCGGCATCCCGGTGCAGTGGCGCGTGAACATGACCTACGCCGCCCTGGGCTATGCGCTGCTGGGACATTATCTGCGGCGGTATCCTCTGGCGCTGCGGTGGTCCCGCTTGGCCTTCTGGGCGGGGCTGGCGGTGGTTTTGGGCGGGACCTGGGCGCTGTCCGTGCGGGACGGTGCGCTGAATACCCGGATGCAGGAGGGCATGACCATCGGCCCTGCGCTGATGGCGGCGGGCGTGTTTGCCTGGGCGCAGGGACGGCGGATGCCGGAGGGCATCATCGGGCGGGACGTCGCTTTTGTCGGACGGGCGTCGTTCTGCGTGTATCTGGTCCATGTGTTCTTCTATTATTTGCTCCAGCCCCTGTGCGCCCGGATGCCGGCGCTGCCGGGCATCCCGGTATGCGCGGCGCTGAATCTGGCTCTCTCGCTGGCGGCCTACGGGATGCTCTCCCGGTTCCGGTGGGCCAAACGGTGGCTGATTTGAAGAAAAAACCACGGAAAAAGGATTGACAAACGGGAAAACTACGCTTAAAATAAGCGGGAAATAGTTTGGCGCGATGAGGAAACAAGCCGCAGCGGGTAGGTCCAAGCGAGGGGGAGACGGTGAAAGCCCCTGGCCGAAGGCTGCGGCGGCCACTTCCGAGCAGGCCGTGAGGAGCGGTCCGGCCCATCCCCGATACCGGATGGCTGAGACGCCGGGATGCCCGGCAAATCAGGGTGGTACCGCGAAGCTGGCTTCGCCCCTGGCATGGGGGCGGGGCTATTTTGTTTCCCGGGCGCGCACAGGAAAGATGGAGGGAAAACCAAATCATGGAACAGAAAAAATACGGTCTGAACCAGCTGCGGGAGATGTTTCTCAAATTTTTTGAGACCAAGGAGCATCTGCGCCTGCCCAGCTTCTCGCTGATCCCGCAGAACGACGCGTCGCTGCTGCTGATCAACTCCGGCATGGCGCCCATGAAGCCCTACTTCACCGGCGAGGTGGAGCCGCCGCGCCACCGGGTCTGCACCTGCCAGAAGTGCATCCGCACCGGAGACATCGAGAACATCGGCAAGACCTCCCGCCACGGCACCTATTTTGAAATGCTGGGCAACTTCTCCTTCGGCGACTACTTTAAAAGGGACGCCATCCACTGGGCCTGGGAGTTCCTGAGCGGCCCGGAGTGGGTGGGCCTGGACCCGAACCGGCTGTACCCCTCGGTGTTCGCCGGCAACGAGACCACGCCCGCCGACGACGAGGCGTACCGCATCTGGCATGAGGAGATCGGCATCGCGCCGGAGCGCATTTTTAAATTCGGCAAGGAGGACAACTTCTGGGAGCACGGCTCCGGCCCCTGCGGCCCCTGCTCGGAGATCTACTACGACCGCGGCGAGAAATATGGCTGCGGCAAGCCCGGCTGCACTGTGGGCTGCGAGTGCGACCGGTATATGGAGGTCTGGAACATCGTCTTTTCCCAGTTCGACAACGACGGCGCGGGCCGCTACGAGGAGCTGAAGCAGAAGAACATTGACACCGGCATGGGCCTGGAGCGCCTGGCGGTGGTGTGCCAGGGCGTGGACAGCCTCTTTGACGTGGACACGGTGATGAACATCACCCGCAAGGTCTCCGAGATCACCGGCGCGTACTACGGCAGGACCCACAAGATGGACGTTTCCCTCCGGGTCATCACCGATCATATCCGCAGCGCCACGTTCATGATCTGCGACGGCGTTCTGCCCTCCAACGAGGGGCGCGGCTACGTGCTGCGGCGGCTCCTGCGCCGGGCGGCGCGCCACGGCAAGCTCCTGGGCGTCAATGAGCCGTTCCTCTATCAGGTGGTGGACACGGTCATCCACGAGAACGCGGGCCAGTATCCGGAGCTGCGGGAGAAGCAGGCGTATATCACCAAGGTGGTCCGGGTGGAGGAGGAGAATTTCGCGCGGACCATCGACGGCGGCATGACCATCCTCAGCGACCTGCTGGCGGCGCACCGGGCCAAGCACGAGCGCGTGTTCTCCGGCGAGGACGCCTTCAGGCTTTACGACACCTACGGCTTCCCGGTGGACCTGACCGCCGAGATGGTGGCCGAGGCGGGCATGATCGTGGACGAGATCGCGTTCCAGAGCCTGATGCAGGAGCAACGGGTCCGCGCCCGCAAGGCCCGGGAGGCCCTGGGCGACCTGGGCTGGGCCGGCGTGGAGTTCGGCAAGGAGGTCCCGGCGACGGAATTCGACGGCTACGAGCACCAGCGGCTCACCGGAGCGAAGGTCGTGGCTCTGGTGGTGGAGAACGAGCAGGCCGAGGCCATGATGGCCGGCGTGGAGGGCATCGTGGTGCTGGACCGGACGCCCTTCTACGCGGAGATGGGCGGCCAGGTGGCCGACCGCGGGACCATCACGACCGAGAGCGGCGCGCAGTTCCAGGTGACGGACGTGCAGAAGAACAAGGGCGGCAAGTATATGCACTACGGCAAGCTGGCTGCCGGCAGCCTGAAGCTGGGCGAAGCCGTGACCGCCGGGATCGACGGCGAGCGCCGCCGCGCCATCGGCCGCGCCCACAGCGCCACGCATCTGCTGGACGCTGCGCTGAAGAAGGTGCTGGGCGACCACGTCCACCAGGCGGGCTCCCTGGTGGAGCCGGACTTCCTGCGCTTTGACTTCACCCATTTCTCCGCGGTCGGCCCCAAGGAGCTGGCAGAGATCGAGTGGACCGTCAACAACGCGATCCTGGAGGGCTACCCGGTGACCACCGAGGTGATGTCCGTCGACGAGGCGAAAAAATCCGGCGCGGTGGCGCTGTTCGGGGAGAAGTACGGCGATACGGTCCGGGTGGTGACCATGGGCGATTTCTCCAAGGAGCTGTGCGGCGGCACCCACCTGGACAATACCGCCAAGGCCGGCCCCTTCCGCATCCGTTCGGAGTTCTCGGTGGCCTCCGGCGTGCGGCGCATCGAGGCCACCGTGGGCCGCCGGACGCTGGACAAGATGAGCCGCAATCAGGCGCTGCTGTTCCATGTGGCGGACATTCTTAAGACCAAGCCGGGCGATCTGGTGGCCAAAGCCGAGCAGCAGATGAGCGAGCTGCGCAACGCCCGGCGGCTTCTGGAGCAGTTCAAGGAGAAGCAGGCCCAGAACGAGGCCGAGGGCTTCCTGATGTCGGCCAAGAAGATCGGCGGCCTCCAGGTCCTGACGGCTAACCGGGGCGGGCTGGACGCACCGGCGCTGCGGAAGATGGGCGACCAGCTGCGGGACCGGCACCCGGAGGTGGTGGCTGTCCTGGCGTCGGTCAACGGGGAGAAGATCACGTTCCTGGCCGTCTGCGGCAAGGAGGCGGTGGCCCGGGGCATCAAGGCCGGCGAGCTGGTCCGCGCTGTGTGCCAGACAGCCGGCGGCAGCGGCGGCGGCAAGCCCGACAGCGCCATGGGCGGCGGCAAGGACCTGCGCAAGGTGGACGACGCGCTGGCCCTGGTGGACGATTTTGTGGCGGAGAAGCTGGGCGTGTAAAGAATCGGCTGTATGCCATGCTGAAAGGAGAGCGCTGTGATGGAATTTTCGGATTTGATGAATATGATGGGACCTTTCATGGGAGGAGAAGCGGTGCCGCTCCAGGAGCAGCTGGCAGTTCTGCGCGGCCTTGGGCTGGAGATTCCGGAGGCGGCGGCTCGGGAGCTGCCGCCGGAGGGCGCGTATTGGATGACACTGGAGAGTCTCGGCTGCGGCAAATATGATTTTGATGCGAGTGTCTGGACACCGTCATCGAGACAAATCTATTCCTTTGATTCTGAGGTGCCTGATATTGAGAATATGTATATCACCTATCTCAAGGGCCTTCAAGCCATTTCCGAGGGCGAACTGACCTTTACAGAGGAGTGCCAGGATTTATCCGCGGTTGATTGGGATGGCCCCAGTGGAAAGGTGGCAGTCATGTTCTGCCTCAATGGCGAGGTATGTCGCTTTGATGCGGAGTTCATGGGTGATTGGCTGGATTTGAGAATCCGCGGGGCAGTAAATGAGGTCCTGGCGCGTCAGGGCTGCAAAAAGCGTTTTTTTGCCACTGGAGCCAGCCAGGGAGAGACAATTTTCTTCTGCACAGCCGAGTGGGCCGAACAGCTGGAGGCTGCTACACAGTGCCATATGTCAGATGGTACGGATTAAAGACAAAAGGAGGTTTTTTCATGCCAGAATGCTTGTTCTGCAAAATTATTGCCGGCGAAATCCCGTCCAAAAAAATCTATGAGGACGAGCTTTGCTACGCGTTTTACGACATTTCGCCCTTAGCGCCCACCCATTTTCTGGTGGTGCCGAAGCAGCACTTTGCCTCGGCGGCGGAGGTCACGGAGGAAAACGCGCCCGTGATCGGTCATATCTACGCGGTCATTGCCAGGCTGGCCCGGGAGATGGGCTTTGACGGGGGCTTCCGCGTGGTGACCAACTGCGGTGAGCTGGCCGGCCAGACGGTGCACCACATCCACTTCCACGTCCTCTCCGGCAGGCAGCTGGGATCGTTCAATTAAATGGAAAAAGTTCCGAAGTCTTGCGACTTCGGAACTTTTTCCTACATGATGTCGTCCATTTTGCGGCTCACGTAGTGCTTGATGGATTTGGCGGCGTCGTCGGCGGTCTTGTAGACCTGCGAGCGCTTGGGCACCATCATCATCACCGCCGCGCCGGCCAGCATCCCGGCGCCCAGCGTCATGGCGAAGCTTTTGACCTGCATTTCTCATCCCTCCTCCACGCATAGCTTTCCCCAGCCGCGCGCCGCACAGTCCTTGAAATGTTCGCTTGCGGAGGAAATGCAAGGACCGAAATGAACCCTTTGCAGGCGGCGGGTTTTGTGATACAATGGAAAAAGAAAGGGGCGATGTGACGTGTCTGTGGATGCGCTGCAAACCAAAATCCGGAAATTAAAAAATCCAATCGCCGTGCGCCTGGACCTGCGGCCGGAGCTGCTGCCGCCGTCGCTTTGGACGCCGGGGGGCGACTTGGCGGCGGCCTACGAGGTGTTCGGCAAGGCTGTCCTGGACGCGTTGGACGGCGTGGCGCCGGCGGCGGTGTTCAACACGGCATATTTTGACGCCCTGGGCGCGCCGGGCGTGGCGGCACTCCAGCGCCTGACGGACCACGCCGGCGGGCTGGGCTATTATGTCATCGTGGAGACGCAGCGCAGCGACTGCGAGGAGGCGGCGGCACTATGCGCCGGGGCGTATTACGGCCCCCTCTATGGAGCTGACGCCCTGAGCGTCTGCGCCTTTGCCGGCAGCGACGGCATCCGGCCCTATCTGTCCTACTGCCGGGAGCAGGGGAAGAGTCTGTTTATTCTGGCAAAAACACCCAATCCGTCCGCCCGGGAGGTCCAGGACCTGCTTTCCGGCGACCGGGTGATCCATACGGTGATGCTGGATCTGGCGGTCCGCTGGGGCGGCGATCTGGTGGGGCCGGCGGGGTACTCCCAGCTGGGGGCCGTGGTGGGCGCGGCGCATCCGGCGTCCCTTCAGGCGCTGCGGCAGAAATACGACCGGCTGTTCTTCCTGGTGCCGGACGCCGCGGCCAAGGAAGCGCAGTACGCCTTCGACCGCCTGGGCCACGGCGCGCTGGTCACAGCGGCGGCGCCCATCCTGGGCGCGTGGCGCGAGGCGGGGGAGGACGTGGACTTTGCTGCCTGCGCCAGGGCGGCGGCGGAGAAGCTGCGCGACCAGCTTCGGACATTTGTGACGGTGATGTGATGACAAGAATTTTTGTAGTCCGCCACGCCGAGGCGGAAGGAAATTTATACCGGCGCATCCACGGCCATTACGACTCGGCGGTCACGCGGAATGGTCAGCGGCAGATCGCGGCCCTGGCGCGCCGCTTTGAGGGCGAGACGGTGGACATCTGCTACAGCAGCGACCTGATACGCACCCGCGCCACGGCCCAGGCCGTCTGCGGACCCAAGGGCCTGCCGCTGCACCTGGACCCGCGGTTCCGGGAGGTCAATTTGGGCGTGTGGGAGGACCAGCCCTTTGGCTGCCTGGGCCGGGTGGACCCGGTGATGCTGGCCCGTTTTGACGCCGATCCCTATAACTGGCACGTGGAGGGGGCCGAGGACTTTGAGGCCTATTCCGGCCGCTTCCTCACGGCCCTCCGCGAGGCGGCGCGGGCAAATCCGGATAGGACGGTGGCAGTTTTTGCCCACGGCAGCGTAATCCGCGCCATGCAGCTGTGCCTATTCTACTCTCTGGAGACCATCGGGGAGCTGGGCCACTGCGACAACACCGGCGTGAGCCTCCTGGAGTATGAGGACGGCGCGTTCCGCGCCGTGTATCTCAATGACAACTCCCATTTGAGTTCTGAGATCTCCACGCTGGCCCGCCAGAACTGGTGGCGGAAGCAGGGAGACCGGCGGGATCGCAATCTCTGGTACCGCCCCATGACGCCGGATGCGGCGTGGTACGGCGCGTGCCGCCGGGAGGCTTGGGAGGCGCTCTACGGTCCTGCGCCGGACTTTGACAGCGGCGCGTTCTACCGCGGCGCGCTGAACGAGGCCCAGAGGGAGCCGGAGGCGCTGTGCGACGTGATGCTGGAGGACCAGCGGGTGGGGCTTTTGCAGCTCTCGCCGTCTGTGGACGCGCGGGACGGAGCGGGCTATATCGCTTTCCTCTATCTGCTGCCGGCCTACCGCGGTCAGGGCCTGGGAGTGCAGCTGATCGGCCAGGCCGTCAGCGTCTACCGCCGCCTGGGGCGCAGCTGTTTGCGGCTGGGCGTGTCGCCGCACAACGCGCCGGCGCTGGCCTTCTACCAGAAATACGGCTTTGCGCCCTCCGGACATGTACCCGGGCGGTATGGGTCGCTGTTGCGGATGGACCTGGATATTGTGCCGGAACACAGCTTTCGCAGGCTGGAAGCGGTGGATGTGTCTTGAAAAAGAAAATGATTTGGCGTGTCTGCGTAATTTTGCTGGTTATTTTTCTGCTTCTAATTGCCATACCTTGGCTATTGCCCGGGAAGCATAACAGTTCTCGCAGCAAAGATTTGCTGTTCTAGAATCTGCATTCATAAGCGTTTGATCAGCGTGTGGAAATGAGAAAGTCCCAATTCGGCTTTGTGTGTTCGGATGAATAGTTATTCAATATGACAAATCCAGCTTTAAGGAGGGCCTGGCATGAAAAGAATTATGATATCTGTTGCAATATTCATAGTGGTTTTTATCGTTTCATACGTAGGACTTTGTTATTTAGTTCCTGGGTTGAGGATCAAACTGGCTGCTGATGCGGTGACCTATTTTAAAGAAAGCATACGCCACATGATTTTTCTAAAAA
>JAAWBZ010000107.1 GCA_022792945.1 Oscillospiraceae bacterium
CACGCCCAGGAGAGCAAAAAAGCATCCCGTGAGAAAGCTAAGGCCGTGGTGGCCCAGCTGCGGGAAATGAAGCTGAAGGAGGCGGCCAAGAAAGTGGAGGACGGCATTGAAGAGATGCTGACCTATTGCAACTTTCCCAGCGAACACTGGACTCGTATCCGCACCAACAATGTCATGATGCTGGTCTGTGCCAGGCTCCGCCATGTAGCTGGCACCCAGTGGGGCAACAAGAAGTACAGGAATATGAAGCACTTAGTGGCTACCCTGGAGGATGCCTCTATTGCTGGCTGATTTTATTCTGCCAGAGCCTGCTAACTATTTTGCGCATTATTCTTGACATTACCTTTTTACCTGTGTAGCTGCGCTTTCCTGATACCTTTTCACAATTTGGAGTATTTTGCCGTCTGCGGACGGCGACCAGAGGCGCTGCCTCTACCCCCTAAGGTCGCCACTGGTGACCATTTCCTTTGAAAAGGCCGGTAAAACTTTCATTCTTGGGCGTTCTTCTTTTCCAGGTACTCGTCGTAAGTACTCTTACTGTCCACAAACCGTCCGTCGGCGGTGAAGTCGAACACCCGGTTTGCCACCGTCTGCACCAGCTGGTGGTCGTGGGACGCAAGGAGAACGTTGCATTTCACCGCCTCCAGCCCGTTATTCAGCGCCGCGATGGACTCCAGGTCCAGATGGTTCGTCGGCTGGTCCAGCAGCAGCACATTGGCCCCCGACAGCATCATCCGCGAAAGCATACACCGCACCTTCTCCCCGCCGGAGAGGACCTTCACCTGCTTATACACATCGTCGCCGGAAAACAGCATCCGCCCCAGGAATGTCCGCAGATAGCTCTCGTGGGGGTCCGGTGAAAACTGCCGCAGCCATTCCACCAGATTATCATCGTTATCCTGAAAGAAGGCAGTATTATCCTTGGGAAAATACGAAAAACTGGCTGTCTGTCCCCAACGCACCATCCCCTCGTCCGGCTCCAGCTCACCGGTCAGGATCTGGAATAAGGCAGTCTGGGCATTCTCGTTCTCGCCCACAAAGGCGATCTTATCGCCGTGCTCCACGATGAAGGATACATGGTCCAGCACCTTGACCCCGTCGATGGTTTTACTGACATCGGTGACAAAGAGGATATCCTTCCCCACCTCCCGGTCCGGCGAGAAGCCCACCCAGGGATAGCGGCGGGAGGACGCCGGCAGCTCCTCCACGGTCAGCTTGTCCAGGAGCTTCCGTCGGGCGGTGGCCTGCTTGGACTTGGATTTATTGGCGGAGAAACGGGCGATGAACTCCTGAAGCTCTTTGATTTTCTCCTCATTGCGCTTATTTTGATTGCGGATCAGCTGCTGCACCAGCTGGGAGGACTCGTACCAGAAGTCGTAGTTGCCCACATACAGCTTGATCTGGTTATAGTCGATGTCCACGATGTGCGTACAGACGGTATTGAGGAAATAGCGGTCGTGGCTGACCACAATGACCGTCCCCGGGAAGTCCAGCAGGAAGTCCTCCAGCCAAGTGACGGCGTCGATATCCAGGTTATTGGTCGGCTCATCCAGCAGGAGGATGTCGGGATTGCCGAACAGCGCCTGGGCCAGGAGGACCTTGACCTTGAGCCGGGGGTCCAGGGTGGCCATAGCCCCATCGTGGTGGGAGATGTCCACCCCAAGGCCCTGCAGAATGCGGCTGGCGTCGGACTCAGCCTCGTAACCGCCCATTTCGGCGTACTCCGCCTGGAGGTCCGCCGCCCGCAGGCCGTCCTCGTCGGAGAAATCCTCCTTCTCATACAGCGCGTTCATCTCCCGCCCGACGTCGTAGAGCCGCTGATTGCCCATGACGACCGTATCCAACACGGAAAAGGCGTCATACTGGTTCTGGTCCTGCTTGAGGATGGACATCCGCACATTGGGCTGGACCGCCACATTGCCGGATGTGGAGTCCAGCTCACCGGAGAGGATCTTCAAAAACGTAGACTTGCCCGCGCCGTTGGCGCCGATGATGCCGTAGCAGTTCCCCTGAGTAAACTGGAGGTCCACATGGGAAAAGAGCGGCTGGCCGCCGTATTGCAGGCTGAGGTCGGAAACAGTGATCATATGGTTCTCCTTCTAGCATGTATTTCACACGAGAGTGCATGAAAGCAGACGTTGTCCACTTTAAAAAAGCGGCGCAGCCGAAGCTGCGCCGCGATACTTGCGCTGAATCTGAGAATTACTCCTCGGTGATGTCGATAACAACACCAGAGCCGACGGTACGACCGCCCTCGCGGATCGCGAAGCGAAGTCCCTTCTCAATGGCGATGGGGGTAATCAGCTCCACGTTCATATCGACGTTGTCGCCGGGCATGCACATCTCAACGCCCTCAGGCAGGGAGATGATGCCGGTCACGTCGGTGGTACGGAAGTAGAACTGGGGACGGTAGTTGTTGAAGAACGGGGTGTGGCGGCCACCCTCCTCCTTGGACAGGACGTAGACCTGGCCAACGAACTTGGTGTGGGGATGGATGGAACCGGGCTTCGCCAGAACCTGGCCGCGCTCAATGCTCTTCTTGTCAATGCCGCGGAGCAGCGCACCGATGTTGTCACCGGCCTCCGCGTAATCCAGCAGCTTGTGGAACATCTCGATATCGGTAACGACGGTGGACTTCTTCTCGTCCATCAGGCCGACGATCTCAACGGTCTCGTTCTTCTTGATCTGACCGCGCTCCACACGGCCGGTGGCGACAGTGCCGCGGCCGGAGATGGTGAAGACGTCCTCAACCGGCATCAGGAAGGGCATATCCGCCTTGCGGTCGGGCGTGGGGATATAATCGTCCACCGCGTCCATGAGCTCCTTGATGCAGCCAAACTCGGGGGCATTGGGGTCGCTGGACTCAGAAATCAGCGCATTCAGCGCGCTGCCCTTGACGATGGGGATGTCGTCGCCGGGGAACTCATAGAAGCTGAGGGTCTCACGGACCTCCATCTCCACCAGCTCAATCAGCTCCTCGTCATCCACCAGGTCGGCCTTGTTCAGGAACACGACGATGGCGGGCACGCCCACCTGGCGGGCCAGCAGGATGTGCTCCTTGGTCTGAGCCATGGGGCCGTCGGTGGCGGCGATGACCAGGATCGCGCCGTCCATCTGCGCGGCGCCGGTGATCATGTTCTTGATATAGTCGGCGTGGCCCGGGCAGTCAACGTGGGCGTAGTGACGCTTCTCGGTCTCATACTCGACGTGGGCGGTGTTGATGGTGATGCCGCGCTCCTTCTCCTCGGGCGCCTTATCGATGGAGGCATAGTCCTCGAACTCCGCCTTGCCCTGCATGGACAGCCACTTGGTGATGGCGGCGGTCAGGGTCGTCTTGCCGTGGTCAACGTGGCCGATGGTGCCAATGTTGACATGGGGCTTGTTGCGCTCAAATTTTTGCTTGGCCATTTGAAAAAATCCTCCTTGTGTTTGGGTTTGTCCGAATTTTATGGTTCCGATAGCCCTATCATACACCATTTTCCAGCGTATGACAAGAGCGAACTTTTAGCCTTTGCTGCGCTTGGCCACCAGTTCCTCCTGGAGGGACTTGGGCAGCTCAATATAGTGGCTGGGCTCCATGGCGTACTGGCCGCGGCCCTGGGTACGGCTGCGAAGGTCCGTAGCGTAGCCGAACATATTGGACAGCGGGATATTGGCGTCGATCTGCTGCGCGTTGCCGCGGGGCAGCATGCCCAGCACGTTGCCGCGGCGGGCGCTGACGTCACCGATGACGTCGCCCATATAATCGTCGGGCACGATGATGGAGACCTTCATGATGGGCTCGAGGATCACGGGCTGAGCCTTGCGCATGGCTTCCTTGAAGGCCATGGAGCCGGCGATCTTGAACGCCATTTCCGAGGAGTCCACCTCGTGATAGGAGCCGTCGTACAGCGTGACCTTCACGTCCACCACCGGATAGCCAGCCAGGACGCCGGCCTGCATGGCCCCCTGGATGCCGGCGTCCACCGCCGGGATATACTCCTTGGGAATCGCGCCGCCCACCACCGCGTTGACGAACTCATAGCCCTTGCCGGACTCGTTGGGCTCGACGCGGATCTTGACGTGGCCGTACTGACCCTTGCCGCCGGACTGGCGGGCGTACTTGGTGTCCTGCTCGACGGTCTTGCGGATGGTCTCCTTATAGGCCACCTGGGGCGCGCCCACATTGGCCTCCACCTTGAACTCGCGCAGGAGGCGGTCCACGATGATCTCCAGATGCAGCTCCCCCATGCCGGCGATGATGGTCTGGCCCGTCTCGTCGTCGGTGTAGGTGCGGAAGGTGGGATCCTCCTCGGCCAGCTTGGCCAGCGCGATGCCCATCTTCTCCTGGCCGGCCTTGGTCTTGGGCTCGATGGCCACGCGGATGACCGGCTCGGGGAATTCCATGGACTCAAGGATGATGGGATGGCCCTCGTCACAGAGGCTGTCGCCGGTGGTGGTGTTTTTCAGGCCCACCGCCGCGGCGATATCGCCGGAATAGACCATGTCGATATCCTCTCTGTGGTTGGCGTGCATCCGAAGGATACGACCGATGCGCTCGCGGCCGCCCTTGGTGGAGTTGAGCACCGTGGAGCCGGCCTTGAGGGTACCGGAATAGACGCGGAAGAAGCAGAGCTTGCCAACATACGGGTCCGTGGCGATCTTGAACGCCAGGGCCGCAAAGGGTGCCTTATCATCGGCGGTGCGGTGATCTGCCTCCTCAGTGTCGGGGTTGACGCCTTCGATGGCCTTCTTGTCCAGGGGGGAGGGCATGAACGCCACGATGGCATCCAGCAGCTCCTGCACGCCCTTGTTGCGGTAGGAAGTGCCGCAGCAGACGGGGACCATCTTCACCGAGATGGTGGCCTTGCGGATGGCCTCGACGATTTTCTCCTGGGGGACCTCCTCGCCGCCGAGGTAGAGCTCCATGATGGTGTCGTCCTGGTCGGACACAGCCTCCAGCAGCTTCTCGCGGTACTCCTGAGCCAGATCCGCCATTTCCTCGGGGATCTCCTCCTCGCGCATGTCCTTGCCCAGCTCATCGTAGAAAACATAGGCCTTCATCTTGATGAGGTCGATCACGCCGCGGAAGAACTGCTCCGCGCCGATGGGCAACTGGATGGGCACGGCGTTGCACTTGAGCCGCTCGTCCATCATCTTCAGCACATTGAAAAAGTCCGCACCGAGGATGTCCATCTTGTTGACGTACACCATGCGGGGCACATGGTACTTGTCGGCCTGGCGCCAGACCGTCTCGGTCTGGGGCTCCACGCCGCCCTTGGCGCAGAGGACGGTCACGCTGCCGTCCAGCACGCGCAGGGAACGCTCCACCTCCACGGTGAAGTCCACGTGGCCCGGGGTGTCAATGATGTTGATGCGGTGACCCTTCCAGAAGCAGGTGGTGGCGGCAGACGTGATGGTAATGCCGCGCTCCTGCTCCTGAGCCATCCAGTCCATGGTGGCAGTGCCGTCATGGGTCTCACCGATCTTGTAGTTCACACCGGTGTAGTACAGGATGCGCTCGGTCGTGGTGGTTTTGCCGGCATCGATATGGGCCATGATGCCGATATTGCGTGTTTTTTCAAGCGGGTATTCTCTGGGCATGAAGTCGCTCCTTTACCAGCGGAAATGGGAGAAGGCCTTATTGGCCTCAGCCATTTTGTGGGTATCCTCGCGCTTTTTCACCGAGGAGCCGGTGTTGTTGCTGGCGTCCATAATCTCGGCAGCCAGGCGCTCCTTCATGGTTTTCTCGCTGCGGTTGCGGCTGTAGTTGGTCAGCCACCGCAGGCCCAGCGTCTGCCGCCGCTCGGGACGGACCTCGATGGGAACCTGATAGGTGGCGCCGCCCACGCGGCGGGACTTGACCTCCAGTGACGGCATGATATTTTCCATGGCGTCCTGGAACACCTCCAGACCGCTCTTCCCGGTCTTGTCCTCGATAATACCGAAGGCGCCGTAAACGACCTTCTGGGCTACGCCCTTCTTGCCGTCGAGCATAATGCTGTTGACAAGCTTGGTCACCAGAACGGAATTATACATAGGGTCCGGAAGGATCTCTCTTTTGGGAACATTACCTCTTCTGGGCACGTCGCTTCCCTCCTTCATAGAATGATTTCATAGGTACTCCGAAAGCCTGCGCTTCCGTAGGTGCCTGCCGAGAGGTCTTTTACAATCTATAAAAAACGACTGGCAAGGCATTGCCTCGCGACAAGGCGTGAATCATGCAAACGGAGCTTCGCCGGAGCAAGGAAATTACTTCTTCTTGCCGGCCTTGGGTCTCTTGGCGCCGTACTTGGAGCGGGCCTGCATGCGGCCCTGTACGCCCTGGGTATCCAGGGTACCGCGGATGATGTGGTAACGAACACCGGGCAGGTCCTTGACACGGCCGCCGCGGATGAGCACCACAGAGTGCTCCTGCAGGTTGTGGCCGACGCCGGGGATATAGGCGGACACCTCATATCCGTTGGTGAGCTTCACACGGGCGATCTTCCGCAGCGCGGAGTTGGGCTTCTTGGGGGTCGTGGTTCTGACCGCTGTGCAGACGCCTCTCTTCTGAGGAGCCGACAGATCGGTGGCCTGGTTCTTCAGGGTGTTGAGGCCCTTCTGAAGCGCCGGCGCGGTGGACTTGTAGGAAACTTGCTCCCTGCCCTTTCTGACCAACTGGTTAAACGTAGGCATGGTTTTCCTCCTTTCTCAAATGCTTGCTGATCTCTCAGCGAATATGATATCCCGGAATATCCTAAAATATTCCGTTGGGACCAGAATCAGGCGGTCTTACCGCCGCAGCGCAGCGGCCGCCGCGCCCACGTCGATGCCGCAGGCCTCGCCCAGCTCGGCCATGGTCTCGACCCAGACGCACGCGATGCCGGCCTCCCGGCACTGCGTCTCGATGGGGATGGTCAGGCGCGCCTCCGCATCCCGGGCCAGAAAGACCTTTCGGACGCCGCCGTCCCGCAGCGCCTTGCGCAGCTGCTTCAGGCCGACCAGCGAGGGTCCCGTTTTCAGTTCCTCCAGCACGCTCTGCACCTCCAAAAACGGTTGGTGGCTCCTTGGACCACACAGTCTCGTATTATAGCAGATTCCCCCAGCTTCGTCAATCAATTTCTTGCATTTGTCCGGATTTTTTTCTAAAAACGGAATTTGTCCTTGCTTCCCGCCGCGGTATCCACTATAATGGGTCCTGCCGAAAAAACAAGAACAGGCGTCCGCCCAGCGGCCGCCGCGGGAAGGAGCCAACTCAATTGAAATCCACCAAAAAGCTGACCATCATCCTGGCGGTCGTGATCGTGGCCGTGGTGGCCGGCGCGATGCTCTACGTCTACCACCGCTTTGCTCCCCAGGGCGAGGCGGGGGAAAAGCACATCACCATCACCATCCGCTACGACGACGGCGCCGAAAAGACCCACGAGCTGGACACCGAGGCCCAGTACCTCCTGGAGGCCCTGGAGAGCGTGGCGGAGCTGAACGGCGAGGAGACCGCCCAAGGCTACACGCTCTACGGCATCGACGGCGTGGAGGCCGACTTCACCACCAGCAGCGCCTACTGGGCCGTCTATGTCAACGACGGCTACGGCGCGTACAGCCTGGACAAGCAGCCTGTCAGCGACGGCGACCAGTTCGTTCTCGCCTATGAGACCTTCTGACCGCGCCCATCCAGCCAGGACCGTCACGCTCCTGGCTCTGTGCGCGGCGCTGGTGTTTGGATTGCAGGTGGTCATGGCGCCGCTGCCCAACATCGAGCCGGTGACGATCCTGATGCTGCTGTACACGCTGTACTTCCGTTGGAGGGCGCTCTACATTATTTACGCCTTCGCGGTGCTGGAGCTTCTGGTCTACGGCTTCAACGTCTGGTGGATTGTCTACCTTTATATCTGGACGGTGTTCTGGGCGGTGGCGATGCCGCTGGGGCGGAGGGCGCGGCCGGCCTGGTTCTGGGCCTTTGTGACCGGCCTGTACGGGCTGGCCTTTGGCGCGCTCTGCTCGCCGCCGGACTTCCTCGTCGGCGGCTGGCCCCTGGCGCTGACCAAGTGGATCTCCGGCATTCCCTTCGATCTGATCCACGGCGCGGCCAATTTCGCCCTGACGCTGGTGCTCTTTGCGCCCCTGGACCGGCTGTTCTCCACCCTGAAAGCCAGGGGGATGCTGCTCTAAATTATGAACAACCGCCTGCCGGCACTTCACGCCGGCAGGCGGTTTTTTTAATCCAGGATCTCGTCCAGCGTCTCGATCAGCTTTTCGATATTGATGGGCTTGGCGATATGGCCGTCCATGCCGCACTGCATGGCCATCTGCCGGTCCTCCTCGAAGGCGTTGGCCGTCATGGCGAGGATTGTCACCGATGAAAGCGCCGGGTTTTTCAGCGCACGGATCGCCCTGGTGGCCCCATAGCCGTCCAGCACCGGCATCTGCACATCCATCAGCACCAGCCGGTAATACCCCGGCTCCGACTTGGACAGCATATCCACCGCAATCTGCCCGTTGCTGGCCACGTCCACCGTGAAGCCCGCCTCCGTCAGGATGGTAATGGCAATCTCCTGATTCAGCTCGTTATCCTCCGCCAGCAGGATGCGCCCCGAACGCAGCTGCGCCTGCCGCCGCACCGGCTCTGAGACCCCCTCCTCCTCGCCGGTGATGGCGCTGAGGCAGCTGCGCAGCTCCGAGAGGAACAGCGGCTTGCTGCAAAACGCCGTCACGCCGGCCTCCTTGGCCTCCTCCTCGATATCGGCCCAGTCGTAAGCGGTCAGCACAATGATCGGCACATCCTCGCCCGTCTCCTGCCGGATACGCCGGGCCACCTCCACGCCGTTCATGTCCGGCATCAGCCAGTCAATGACGTATACACAGTAGCTGTCCCGCCGCATGATCGCCTGCCGCGTGCGCAGTACTGCCTCGCGGCCGGACATGGTCCACTCCGCCCGCAGCCCCAGCTGCTGAAGCATATAGGACACGCTGTCGCAGGTATTGAAGTCGTCGTCCACCACCAGCGCCCGGCAGTTTTTCAGCGCCGGGATGGTCTGGACCGACTTCGGCCCGTCGCTCAGCCGCAGCGTCAGAGTGACGTGGAACTCCGTGCCCACCCCCTGGCGGCTGCGGACCTCGATGGTGCCGTTCATCATGTCCACAATGTTCTTGGTGATCGCCATGCCCAGGCCCGTGCCCTGGATGCCGCTGATGGTGGAAGTGCGCTCCCTCTCAAAGGGTTCAAAGATGCGGGCCACAAACGCCTCGCTCATGCCGATGCCGGTATCCTTGATAACAAACTCGTAGGTGGCGTAGCCCCCCGGCGCGCCGCGCTTCTGGGTGATGCGCATGCTGACAGTACCGCCGGAGCCGGTATACTTGATGGAGTTGCTGATGAGGTTCAGGAGCACCTGATTCAGCCGCAGCTTGTCGCAGTACACATCCTCATCCAGCACATCCACGGTGTCGATGTAAAAATCCAGCTGCTTGGCGCGGACGTCGGCCTGGACAATGCTGCGCAGCCCGTGGAGGATATCCGGCAGACTGCACAGCGTCTCGTCCAGGTGCATCTTGCCGCTCTCGATCCGGCTCATGTCCAGCACGTCGTTGATGAGGCTCACCAAGTGGTTGCCGGAGGTCAGGATCTTCTTTAAATACTCCTCCACCAGCTCCTGCTGGCCGATGTGGGTGATCGCCAGGGTGGTGAAGCCCACGATGGCGTTCATGGGCGTGCGGATGTCGTGGGACATGCTGGAGAGGAAGGTGCTCTTGGCCTTACTGGCCTGGTTGGCCCGGGTCAGGGCGTCCTGCAGCAGCGAGGTCTTCTGCATCTCCCGCCGGGTCTCGTCGTCCACGTTGCGGAAGCCCAGCACAATGGAACAGCTGTCCTCCCACGAGCCGGCGCGGACAGCCTTGACCTGATAATAAACGGTCTCACCGCCGATTCTGGCGCGGTAGCTGACATACAGCGTGCTGTGCTGGGACAGCTCGTCGATCAGGGACTGGCGCGAGACTGCCCGACGCAGAGTCTCGCGGTCCTCGGCGCAGACAAAGCAGTCTATGTAGGCCGTCAGGCTTTCCTCCAGGTCCAGCGTCTCGCCGTAGAACGCCTCAAAGCTCTCTTCCGTCCCCTCGGCGCCGCGCAGCAGCTGTCCGATGCCAGTCTCCAGGTTAAAGAAGCATACCAAGCTGTAGTCCACGCTGAGGGCGTGAACCAGCTCCATCTGCCGCCGGGTGTTTTCGGTGCGCTCCTGCTGCTCACGCAGCTTTTCTGCGGTGCAGTCCAGCAGGAAGCGCTGGCAAAACAGCTCGCCATCCTCCTCCACCAGCTTCACCCGGCCCATGACGTGGCGCATATCGCCGTTCTTGTGGAGCACACGGTACTCCAGGTTCACCGTGTCTCCCACATTCTGGAGGCTGCGGATCGCCTCGCTCAGGCGGAGCCGGTCCTCCACCACCACCGAAGCGGCCACCATGTCAAACCCGTCGTCAATCATCTCCTCTGCCGACTCGTAACCGAGGATCTCCAGCGCCGCGCGGTTGACACTGATGAGACGCACGCCGTCCAGACTGTGGTACATGACGCCGCAGTCCATCGTGGTAAAAATGGTCTCCAGCGTCCGGTTTTTCTGAATGATCTCCTCCTCATAGGCCCGCTCCTGTGTGACGTCGATGGCAACGCCCACGGTACCCATCACTGTACCGTCCACATTGTAGAGGGGAGATTTATAGGTAGTCAGCAGCCGCTTGCCCGCGCCGGTCTGGATGGTCTCCTCCGAGATCAGCGTCTCCCGGCGGGCCATGACCCGCAGCTCGGATTCCACGCAGGCCGGATCGTCCCGCTCCACGTTCCAGATGTAGGCGTGGCCGCGGCCCTGCACCTGCTCCCTCGTCTTGCCGACGGTCCTGCAGAAGCTGTCGTTAACCTTTTCGTGGATGCCGTTTTTATTTTTATACCAGACCAGGTTGGGGACGCTGTTGATGGTGGCATCCAGAAATTGCCGCGCCTCCCACAGGTCCTTTTCACGCTTGATATCCTCCAGCAGGCGGTGGAAGTAAAAGCGCAGCGCGGCGCCGCCTGCCGAGGCAGGCCAGACGTCCCGGGCGGCGTTCAGGCAATCATCCGGCAGCGGCGCATCACTCAACAGGATCAGCGCTGCGTCCGGCCGCTTGGCCGCCGCCATGGCGCGAACCACAGGCGCGGCGTTCTGCCCCCGGAGGTTGATAAGCAGCACGTCGGCAGCGCCCGCCAGACGGGAATCGGGCATCGCGCTCTCAGCGAAGCTGTGTGTAAAGCGTTCCAGGGGCGGAACCCGCTGCAGCGTCTCGCGCTCCGCCTGGCTCAGGCCCGCCAGGTAGAGACGGATACAGCAATGATACATGTCGACACTCCCTTTCCGCACGCCCGGCCGGCGCGCCGCGCCCCAGGGCGCGTCCGAAGCCGGAATGGATGCGGTCGATTGCTAGGCATACCTATAGGATATTCTATCAGTGATTCCGCCGCCTGTCAATCCAATTTCCGCGCGACGTGGACTTTCTGCCGGGAAAAGACCATCCGGGCGCGGCGGGAGCGGGAACGGCCCCCTCTGTCAGCCCTCCGCGTAGCGGGCCAGGAACTGCCGGGTCCGAGCCTCCCTGGGGTGCTCGATGACGTCCTGGGCCGCGCCCTGCTCCACGATCACACCGGCGTCCATGAAGATCACCTGATCCGCCACATCCCGGGCGAAAGCCATCTCGTGGGTCACGATGATCATCGTCGTCTTTTTCTCCGCCAGGGACCGGATCACCCGCAGCACCTCGCCGGTCAGCTCCGGGTCCAGGGCCGAGGTGGGCTCGTCGAAGCACAGAATATCCGGGTGTAGCGCCAGCGCCCGCGCTATGGCCACCCGCTGCTGCTGCCCGCCGGAGAGCTGATGGGGATAGTGGTCCGCCCGCTGGGCCAGGCCGATCTGGGCCAGCAGCTCCCGGCCCTCGGCCAGGATCTGCTGGTGGATGGCCGTCCGGTTCTGCTTGTAGTCCGTCCGCTCTTTTGCCAGCAGCTCCTTGGCCAGCGTCACGTTCTGCAGCGCCGTATACTGGGGAAACAGGTGGAACGCCTGGAACACCATGCCGAAGTGCAGCCGCTTTTTCCGCACGTCGGCCTCCCGCTGCGTGGCGGGGTCCCGGGCGTCGAAGATGCACTGGCCGTCCACCAGGATGCGCCCGCCGCTGGGCTGCTCCAGGAAGTTCAGGCACCGCAGTAGCGTCGTCTTGCCGCTACCGGAGGAACCGATGATGGCCAGCGCCTGGCCGCGCTCCATGGAAAAGCTGATGTCCCGGAGCACCTGGGTCGTGCCGAAGTGCTTCTGGATGTTTTGTACGTCTAAAATTGCCATTTCATCGCCTCCTCACCGGAAAAACTCCAGCTTCTTTTCCAGCTTGTTCAGCAGCAGCGTGGCGATGCCGCTGAACACCAGATAATACACCGCCGTGAAGAACAGCGGCCACACCAGGCCCGCGTAGCCCTGGTTGCCCTTCATGAACGACTCGCCCATCCAGATGACCTCCTGCAGGGCGATGACCCGGGCCAGAGAGGTGTCCTTGACCAGGGTGATGACCTCGTTGGACATGGGCGGGACGATGCGCTTGATCATTTGCAGCAGCGTGACCCTGAAGAAAATCTGCCGCCGGGTCATGCCCAGCACCTGTCCGGCCTCCTGCTGGCCCGCGGGGACGCTCTGGATGCCGCCGCGGTAGATCTCGGAGAAATAGCAAGCGTAGTTGATCACAAACGCCACACACACAGCCATCATGCGCCCATGCTCGCCGCTGGGCCAGCTGAACCATTTCTTGATGCCGGGGATGTAAAAGAGCGCGATGATCTGGAGCACCAGCGGCGTCCCGCGGATGATCCAAACCACCGTGCGGGTGAGCCAGCGCAGGGGCGGGATGCGGCTCATGGAGCCGAAGGAGATGATGAGTCCCAGGGGAATGGCCCCGATCAGGGTGATGCAGAACAGCTCCAGCGTCTTGAGGAAGCCGCTGTTCAGCGCGGACAGCACGGTCCGGAATACGTCGGAAGTGAAAAATGCGGCCATAAAATCGTCCTTTCTCCGTGGTTGGGAAAGTCACCGAAAGGCAGAGGACGCGCAGCGTCCTCTGCCTCGGGAAAGCAGGCGGTGTTACTCCAGAACGACAGACTCCTGGAGTCCGTAGGTCTCGGCCACCTCACGCAGGGTGCCGTCCTCGATCTTCTCAGCCAGGAACGTGTTGAGCGCCCCGGCCAGGTCCGAGCCCTTGCGGAAGCCCACGCCGTACTCCTCCGACGTCAGGCCCTGAAGCTCGTTGAGGTTGAGGGCGATGGTGAGGTCCTCGTAGCTGGTGCCCTCGCCGATCATGGCGCCGGCCATCAAAAGATCGATGACCGCGGCGTCGGCGGTGCCGGCGGAGACCTCCATCAGCGTATTGGACTGGGCCTGGACCGGCACAGTGGCCGCGCCCAGCGCCTCGGCGGCGTCCTCGCCGGCGGAGCCGGACTCCACGGCGATGGTCAGGCCCTCCAGGGAGGTCAGGCCCTCAAAGTCCGCAGCCTTTCCGGCGGGCACCACCAGCACCTGGGCGTTGAGGCAGTAGGGGTTGGAGACCTCCATGGCGGCGCGCACCTCATCGTTGAGGGTCATGCCGTTCCACACGCAGTCGATGCTGCCGGAGTCCAGCTCCATGACCTTGTAATCCCAGGTGATCTCGGTGAACTCCACGGCGACGCCCAGGGACTCGGCGAAGAGCTTGGCCATGTCGGCGTCGAAGCCGATCCACTCATCGCTGCCCTCGGCGCGGTAGTCCATGGGCGCGAAGTCGGTGATGCCCACCACCAGGGTACCCTTGTTCTGCACGCTGGCCAGATCGCTGGTGCTGCCGGCGGCGTCCTCGGCGTTGTCGTCGGCGGGCTCCACACTGCCGGCATCATCGGGGGTGGTATCCGCCGGGGCGTCGGGGGCGTCGTCGGTGTCCTGGGGCGCGTTGGCGGCGGGTTCCTGGGCGTCATTCCCGCCGCAGGCGGCCATGGCGAACGCCATCGCCAGCACCAGCAGCAGGGCAATCAGCTTTTTCATGTACAGATCCTCCAAATATTTCCCAGCGGACATGCCGCCGTATGATTCGGTAGTATTTTATCATGCTAAAGCGCTAATGTAAAGAAGCCATAAGTGATGAATTCGCGTTTAAAAAGCAGGAGCTTTTTGGTGGAAACCACGAATCCCCGCTTTCGGCAAAAAAAGCGCGCCGGAAATCTCCGGCGCGACTTTGAGCCCTATTGAGCATGACTTTCCCGGGAAATCCCTATTCCACCGTCACGGATTTCGCCAGATTCCGCGGCTTATCCACGTCGCAGCCGCGCATCAGCGCCATATAGTAGGCAAACAGCTGCAAGGGCACGATTGCCAGGCTGGGCTGGAACAGCGGGTCGGTCTCCGGGATCAGGAGCGCGCTGTCCACGGTCTTTTGCAGCTCCTCCCCCAGGCGCTCGATGGTCAGGCCCAGGACCTCCGCGCCTCGGGACTTCACCTCGCGGATGTTGGAAACGGTCTTGTCAAACATGGCCGGCTCCGTCGCCAGGGCCACCACCAGCGTCCCGTCCTCGATGAGGGAGATGGGGCCGTGCTTCAGCTCCCCCGCCGCGTAGGCCTCGGAGTGGAGGTAGGCGATCTCCTTGAGCTTCAGGCTCCCCTCCAGGCACGTCGCGCTGTCCAGCTTCCTTCCGATGTAGAACACGTCGCGGTTGTGGAAATACCGGGACGCGTCGTACTGGAGCTGCGCCACCGTCCGCCGGTCCAATACCTGCTCGAGGAGGTCCGGCAGGCGCTCCAGCTGTGCGTAGAGGGCCTCGAAGCGCGCCCCATCCACCGTCCCCAGCTGCCGGGCGATGGACAGCGCCAGGAGGTACACCACAGCCAGCTGTGTGGAGTACGCCTTGGTGGTGGCCACGGCAATCTCCGGTCCTGCCCAGGTGTAGAGCACGTCGTCGGCCAGCCGGGCGATGGAGCTGCCCACCACGTTGACGATGGCCAGCGTCCTGGCGCCCCGGGCCTTGGCCTCGCGGAGGGCCGCCAAGGTATCGGCAGTCTCTCCGGACTGGCTGAGGATGATGACCAGAGTGTCCTCCCCCAGCACCGGGTCGGCGTAGCGGAACTCCGAGGCCAGCACCGGCTCCACCGGCAGCTTGCACAGCTTCTCCAGGATGTACTTGCTCTGCACGCCCACATAGTACGCCGAGCCGCAGGCCACCGCGTAGACCCGGCGGAGGCTGCGCAGGTAGTCCGCCGGCAGGCGCACGTCGTCCAGCGCGATCTCCCCGTCCCGCAGCCGGGGCGAGAGGGTGTCCCGGACGGCCTTGGGCTGCTCGTAGATCTCCTTGAGCATGAAGTGGGGGTACCCCGCCTTCTCCGCCGCCGAGGCGTCCCAGCCGATGTGCTCCGGCGTCCGGACCACCGGGTCGCCGGCGGCGTCGAAGAAGTGGGCCTCCCGGTCCGTGAACAGCACCATGTCGCCGTCGGAGAGGTAGCAGACCTCCCGGGTGTACTTCAACAGCGCCGGCACATCCGAGGCGATGTAGTTGCACCCCTTCCCGAAGCCGAACACCAGCGGGCTTTCATGCTTCACCGCGATGACCACCCCCGGGCAGTCCCGGCAGAGGATGCCCAGGGCGTAGCTGCCCTCGAGGCGCTCCACGGCCTTTCGGACGGACATCTTGAAATCAAAGCCCTGGTCGTAGAAGTACTCGATAAGGTTGGCCGCCACCTCGGTATCGGTCTCGGAGTGGAAGCGCTTGCCCGCCGCCAGCAGCCGCTCCTTGAGCTTCTGATAATTCTCGATGATGCCGTTGTGGACCACGGCGATCTTGCCGGAGTCGGCAATATGGGGGTGGCTGTTCTCGTCGGAGGGCGCGCCGTGGGTGGCCCAGCGGGTATGCCCGATGCCGGTGGTCCCCTGGAGGGCCTTGCCGCCCTCCAGCAGCGCCGAGAGGTGGGACAGCCGCCCCTTGGCCTTGGCCACCTTCAGCCCGCCGCCGTCCTGGACGCACACGCCGGCGGAGTCATAGCCGCGGTACTCCAGCTTCTCCAGACCGTCCAGCAGAATGGGCGCGGCCTGCCCGCCCCCGGTATAACCTACGATTCCGCACATGGGAAACGCTCCTTTCTAAACTACGCCCTGCACTTGGAGAAGTGCAGAAGAGATAAAATGCCGATGGGACAGAAGTACGCGCACCAGAATTCCAGCAGCGCCGTACCCACCCATGCGGGGCTGTCCGCCCGGAACACGCCCAACACCGGCATAATCAGGCAGGAGAAAAAGAACACTCCGTGGATCAGCAGCAGCGCCCGCAGGGCGCGGTCCGCCCGGGACTTTTTTCGGATGGTCAGACCGGCGAAGAAGGTGGACAGAGCCATCAGCGCATAGCCCAGCAGGTCCAGATTGAAAAAGAGGCCCATTTTCTGGAAATCCAGCAGCGACGCCGCCTGATCTGTCAGCGCCTCCAGGCGCACAGTGGTCAGCTGGGTGAAGTAGACCAGCAGGATCACCGCCGCGTACACCGCCGAGAGCGCCAGCGAGAGATACCCCGCCAGCTTCACCGGCCGCTCGGCAAAATAGGCAAAGGCGCAAGCCATGCCCACGTAGCCAAAGGCGATGAACATGGACGAGAAATAGCTGCCGGCGCCGAACCCAGCCAGCATGGACGCCGCAAAGCCCAGCACCGCGGTGAGATTGACCGCCGCGGCGGTCATGGCGATTTTTCGATTCATTCAGCTTCCTTTCTCCTCAAAGCGCGCGCAAAACAGCCCCAGCTGGTCCGGCTGGAGCGCCCGGATGGACGTCAGGCGGTCCACCGCCGTGGCGCCGCGGGCGATCAGCGCCTTGGCGCCCGGCGAGCCGTCGTCATGAACGCAGAGCTGGGACCAGCCGCGGCGCAGGTTCTCCGCCGCGCCCTGCCAGGTGCCGCCGCGCTCGAAGCCGGTCTGGGCGATCAGCGTGCGGCCGCCCAGCATATGGATATAGCGGTTCCGTGCGCAGGCCCGGGCCGCGGAAAAAGGCAGGTCCCAGCCCCCCTCGCTGCACACCAGGCAGCGAGGCCCCGCCAGATTCCGCCGGCGGCGCAGCTGGTCCGGGACAAACACCACCGCCCGGCCGCCATGCTCCAGGCACGCCGCCAGGGCGGCGCTGTCGGCTCCAACGGCCCCGCCGGTAACCAGAGTAAACCCTTCCGCCGCCGCCAGGCGGCCCGCCTGCCGGGCAAAGGCCCCGCCCGCCGCCGTCAGCCGCCGGGAGCCAGCCAGCCCCACAAAGGGACCGCGCAGCAGCGCCGGGTCCCCGGCGCAGAAAAACACTGGCGGGCACGCCGCGCCCAGCTTCTCCCGCAGCGCCGCGGGATAGCCGGGGGTGAGGCGGGTCAGCGGGAAAAGCCCCAGCTGCCGCGCCGCCTCCAGATAGCCGTCCAAGGCCCGCTCCCGGCTTAAAAGCCCCACAATCTCCGCGGCCTCCGCCGGTGCGCAGCCCAAATCCAGCAGGGCCGCCGCCGTCACGTCTCCCTCCCCTGCCCCGGGGCCTTGCAGGACGCGGCGCTGCAAATCGCGGAAGGCGGCGGCGCTCAGGGGCCGCGCCGTCCCGCCGCCCATGCCGCAGCACAGCAGCAGGATGCCCCGCTCGGACGCCGTCATCTGTAGCGCTTCTTGATGACGGGCTTTTTGACCTCCTGGGGAACCAGGGTGCCGTCCTCGAGAAACTTCATGGGCTGCACGGTGAAGTGGCAGTATTTAGAAATCTCATCCAGCTTCGCCTGCTCCGGGAAGGTGCCCACAATGGACCACGCCACGCCCTTTTTCTTGGCCCGGCCGGTGCGGCCGATGCGGTGGATATAGTATTCGTTCTCCTCTGGCACGTCGTAGTTGACCACGCAGTCCACGTCGTCCACGTCGATGCCCCGGGAGGCCACGTCGGTGGCGATGAGCACCGCCACCTTGCCGGCACGGAAGGCCTGCATATTCTTCTCCCGCTGCTGCTGGCGGATATCGCCGTGGATGCAGTCGGCGCTGACGCCGGCGCGGCGGAGATCGTCGCTCAGACGCTGGCACATGACCTTGGTGTTGCAGAATACAATGACCCGGTCGTACTGGAGCGTCCGCAGCAGCCGCAGCAGCGCCTCGGTCTTGGCCAGGGGCGAGACGGTGATGGCGTACTGGTCGATGTCGGGCCGGTCCTCGGCCTCGGGGCGAACGGTGATCTCCACTTCGTCCCGCTGGTACATCCACGAGACGGTCATGACCTCCTGGGAGATGGTGGCGGAGAAGAGGCCCATATTGGTCTTGTTCTTGATCTTGTCCAGGATGCCTGTGACGTCCTTGAAGAAGCCCATGTCCAGCATCCGGTCGGCCTCGTCCAGGACCACGGTCTTGATCTTGTCCAGACGGAGGTTGCGGTGGCGGTAGTGGTCCATAAGCCGCCCGGGGGTTGCCACCACGATCTGGGGATTTTTCTTGAGAGCCTTCACCTGGGTCTCGATCCTCTGCCCGCCGTAGACCACCGCCACGCGGATGTCCTTGTAATAGGCCAGGAGGCCCCGCAGCTCGTCGCAGATCTGAATGGCCAGCTCCCGGGTGGGGGCCAGGATGAGGCCCTGGAGGTCCGGGCAGGCGGCGTCGATGTGCTCGATCATGGGGATGCCGAAGGCAAAGGTCTTGCCGGTACCGGTGGGTGCCTTGGCAATGACGTCCTTCCAAGCCATGAGGGGCGGAATGGCCTCGGCCTGGACGCGGGTGGGATAGCCATAGCCCTTCTTCTCCAGGGCCATTAGGATTTCCTCGGAAAGGCCGAGCTCCTGAAAGCTGATGTTTGTCGTATCCATAGGTAATCACAATTCCTTCTATTTCATGAACTCAGCTATTATACCAGCTTTTTTCGATTCTTGCAACCATGCCTTGCGCGGGATCGCAAATCGCGGACAAACAAACGCCGGAAGGCCCTGAATGGGGCCCTCCGGCATTTTTCAAGTTATTTTCAGATGCCTTTCTGCATTTCGTCGATGGATTCCAGAATCGCGTCGGCCATGTAGTCCAGCTGCTCCTGGGACAGGCCGTAGATGGGGAAGTGTGTGAAGCGGCGGTAGAAAACCTCCTCACAGTTGGGGCAGGAAGCCGCGATGGCGTCCTCGTCGTACCCCAGGTCCTTGAGCACCTGGAAGCGGTAGAGCGGACCGAAGTGGGCAATCTCCGTAACGCCCTTGGCCGCCAGCTTCTTCTTGAGCACCTGCACGTCGGCCCCGGCCTTCTCCGGGTCCACCAGCAGGCGGTACAGGTGGAACGTGGGCCTGCAGCCCTCGCCGCCCAGGTCCTGCGTTGTCAGCGCGCCGCATCCGGCCAGCCGGCTGTTGAGGTACGCCGCCGCCTGCCGCCGCGCCTCGATGATCTGCTCGATCCGTGCGATCTGCAATTGCAAACCCAGGCCCTGGATCTCGGTGGTAGAGAAGTTGGTGGCCACGAATTTCGTGTCACCCTTGCCCTGGATCAGCGTCACGTCGTACAGCCAGTCCTTGATCTGCCGGGAGAAGTCGGTGCCCAGGAACCGCGCCCGCTTCATCTCGCCCCGGAACGCCTCCACGTTGGTGCAGACGATGCCGCCCTCGCCGAAGGAGGTGATATTCTTCACCTCGTGGAAGGAGAACGCGCCGAAATCGCCGATAGTGCCCAGCTTTTTGCCCTTGTACTCACCGCCGAAGCCGTGGGCCGCGTCCTCCAGCACCACGATGTCCCGCTCCCTGGCCAGCTGCATGATCGGGTCCATATCCACCGGATAGCCGCCGATGTGGACCGGAACGATCATTTTGGTGCGGTCCGTGACCTTCCGGGCTACGTCCGCCGGGTCTATGTTCAGCGTCACCGGGTCCACATCCGCGAATACCAGCTTACAGCCGATGGACAGCGGGTAGGCCATGGTGGCGGCGAAGGTGATGGCCGGCACGATGACCTCGTCCCCAGGCCGTAGGCCCGTATATTTGCAGGCAATCTCAAAGCCCGCCGTGCAGTTGGTCACGAAGGTGGAGCCGGCGGTGTGGAGGTACTGGTCGCACAGCGCCTCCGCCCGGGCCACCTCCACGTCCAGCGACAGCTTGGCCGGCGGCTCAGCCACCTGATCCAGGGCGCAGACGCTCTTCTCCACATCCTTCAACGCCGCCTCATAGGCCGCGCCCTGCCCCTTCATCAGAAAGCGCACCACAGCCATCAGGTCCTCGGCGTTGTAGTTCTCGCCCACAGCCGCCCAGGGGACCTTGGTCTCGCCGGTATTATACCGAAAATCTGATGCTTTTTTCTCAGCCATGAAAATACTCCTTTCAACGTTCAAAACATGGTTTCTCCGGAAAAAGGCGCGGCTTCATGGGTCGCGGCAGCAATTGAACAGCCCCAGGGGGCAGCGGTCGTCCTGGTACATGGCAGCCTCATTTCCAAACGGGACGCGGATTTCTTTATTACCTGAATTATACCATAAGCGGCGGCAAAAGTCTTGCCGAACCTCCGCGCAGAATTCACAAACTTCCAAAGCCCCGATTAGGGATTTGCCACAAAAAAGGATCCAGAACCCCGTTTGGGGTCCTGGATCATTTGGGACATTGGGAGCCGCCCCGCGATGCCGGGAGAGGAAAACTTCACGCCGGCCTCCCCCGGCACGTTGGTAAGGGCCACTTCCCAAAGGCCGACTGAGTCGGTTACAGATCCACCACGCACTTCTCGTCATTGGAGCGGTAGGCCGCCTCCATGACGCGCTGGACCTGCACAGCCTCGCTGGCAGGCACCTCCAGGGGCGCGCCGGTGAGGATGGAGTTGGAGAAGCTGGCCACCTCTCTCTGGTACATATTGCCAAACTCCACGTCGATGCGGGTACCCTCCACATGCTTGGCGTCCTGCTGGGCGTCGTAGCCGCCCTGAGGGCCCAGGAAGAGGGCGTCCAGGCTGCCACCGTCCACCTGGCCGATGACCGTGTCGCCCATCAGGCGACCCTGATCGCCGAAGAACTCCAGGCGCCACTTGGCGGCCTCGTCGGGGATGTTGAAATTGGACTGGACCACGCACTGGCAGCCGTTCTCCATGCGCAGCATCACCATGGAGGCGTCCTCCACCTCATAGCGGAAGGTCAGGGTATCGTGGAACGCGGCCACCTGCTTGACCTTGGTGCCAAGCACATACTGCATCAGGTCGATGCAGTGGACGCCCATGTCCATCATGGCGCCGCCGCCGCCGTTCTTCTTGCTCTGCCGCCAGTTGCCGGGCATATCGGGGTACCAGCAGGTGAACTGGGAGTAGCCGGAAACCGCTCTGCCGATCTTCCCCTCGGCGATGGCCTTCTTCATCTCCTGCACGTAGGAGCCGAAGCGCATCATGAGACCGGCGGCGATTTTCACGCCCTTGCTCTCGCAGTAATCCACAACCCTCTGCCCCTCCGCAGAGGTCATGGCCAGGGGTTTTTCAATAAGGATATGCTTGCCGGCGTCGGCGGCCATCATGGCCTGCTTCGCGTGGAGCACCACGGGAGAGGCGATATAGACCGCGTCCACCTCCGGGTCTGCCAGAAGATCGGCCTCGTTATCGTAGGCCTTTTTGCAGCTCCACTTGGCGCGGCACTTCTCCGCCAGCTCCATGTTGACCTCCATCACAGCCACCAGCTCGGCGTTGTCGCAGAGCATCATGCCGGGGATCGTGCGCCGGTCGGCAATGCCGCCCGCGCCGATAACGCCCCAACGCAATTTCTTCATGGGAACACTCCTTTGGGGATAATTTCATTAGACTTTGCACAAGCCCAGCAGGGCTCCGTCCTGCACCCGACGCCTTTTTGAAAAAGGGCGGGCGAAAAATTTTATTCGCGCTACGCGCCGCAGACCGGGGGACTTATTTCAAATGAGCGTTGTGGATCTCGACGAATGCGTCGATGACTCTCTGGATGTGCTCCTTTTCCCAGGTGGGGTGCAGGAAGAGGTTGATGGTGCGGGCGCGCATGGACTTGGCCACGGGGCAGACGACGCCCTCGTAGTTGATGCCCTTGGGGTTGTATTCCTTGGAGCAGAAGGGGAACTTGGCGGTGCCAAAGCCGTTGAGCTCCTTGTACGCCCTCTCCTCGTAGGCCTCGGGCCACTGGATGCCGTAGCAGGGGATCTTCCGCGCCGCCATCTCCTTGACAAAGGTGGGCGCGTCTATGTCCAGGGCGTCCAGGTTCAGCGTCACCGGGTACCACCAGTAGGCGTTCTGGCGCACCGCGTCGTTGACCGGCAGCGCCGCCACGCCCTTGAGTCCGCCCAAGGCCTCGTCGTACATTTTCGCGTATTCCTTACGGCGGGGCAGGTTCCAGGTATCGAAGCGCTCCAGCTCGTTGATGCCGAACTGGGACTGAATCTCAGTCATGCGGTAGTTGAAGCCCACGCGGGTGTGGATATAGGGCAGGGACTCCTCCAGGGCCAGCATGTTCATCCGGGCCTTGACGTCGTAGCCGTGGTCACGGAAGCTGCGGCACTCCCAGCCCAGGTCCTCGTCCATGGTCAGCACCATGCCGCCCTCGCCGCCGGTGGTGAAGTGCTTGGACTGGCAGAAGCTGTAGCAGCCCACATCGCCGATGGTGCCCACATACTTGTCGCCGTACTTGCCGCCGATGGCCTGGGCGCAATCCTCAATGACGTAGAGGCTGTGCTTCCTGGCGATGTCCATAATGCGGCCCATGTCACAGATGACACCGTACAGGTGGACACAGACAATACCCTTGGTCTTGTCTGTGATCTTCTTCTCGATGTCGTCGGGATCGATGGTATGGTCCTCCTTCACATCGCAGAACACCGGGATCGCGCCGGCCTGGACAATGGCGTAGGAGGAGGCGATGAAGGAATAAGAGGGTACCAGGACCTCGTCGCCCGGGCCGATGCCCAGCGAGGAGATGCCGATATGCAGCGCCGCGGTGCCGCAGGAGCAGGAAACAGCCATGGCTGCGCCGGTCCACTTGGCGAACTTCTCCTCGAACTCCATACCCTTTTTGCCGGTCCAATAGCAGACCAGGCCGCTTTCCGTGATCTTGACGATATCGTCCTTGGTCTTGGGGTTGAACTGGGGCCACATGGGGAAGCCGAGTTCGGCGACACCGGCGCCATTCATCGCGATTTCTTTCTTGTCCATGATGAAAACACCTCATTCTTTCATGATATTCGGTCATACTGCCGTCTTTGTAGCTTTACTATACCACGTTCCATTTAATTTGTCCATTGAATTAAATAAAAAAGAGGGATTTTTTTCGCAGAAAAAAGGAACGGCGGCCGCCGCCCGAGGGCAGCGGCCGCACGGTGCGGAAAAGGGATAAACTTAGAAGCTCCAGAAGTTCTCGACGTTGGAGGCGTCAACCATGAACAGGTCGATGTTGATGGTCTTCTCGGGCGTCTTGCCGTCGAAGTAGTCCAGAGCCGCCTGCATAACAGCCTGGCCCAGGACCCACGCGTCCACGTTCAGGCAAGCCATGTAGTTGGGATCCCCGTCATGCAGCGCGCCGAAAGGCTCCTCGCCGTAAGCGCCCATGGAGATAACCTTCACGCTGGTGTTGCCGGCGGCCTGGAGGGCAGCGACAGAACCCATGGCGCCGTTGTCCACGTCAGAGATGATGACGTCATAGGGCTCCACCACCGCGGCGATGGCGTTGTAAGCCAGCTCGCGGTTGCCCTGGGAATCATACTGCTGGGGATTCACGATGGTGATCTCGCAGCCGTTGGCGTTGGCCTCATCGATGATCTCGTGGAAGCCGACCCAGCGGTCCTGGCAGTGGGTGGAGATCTTGTTGGCCATCTCGATCACGCGGCACTTGCCGTCCATGTTGTTCTTCACATAGTCGACAAAGTATCTGCCGACGATGCAGCCGGTCTCGTACTGGTCCCAGGTAACGGTGCTCAGAGCCTGCTCCTCGCCAGCCGTCCAGTAGCCGTCGTAGATGATGATGGGAATGCCGGCGTCAACGGCCTTCATCAGAGCCTCATGGCAGCCATCGGGGGTGGTGGGGTCAACCATCAGGACGTCCACGCCGTTGGCGATCATGTTCTCGATCTGCTTGACCTGGACCTCGTCCTGGATGTCGCCGTCCTCTACGGTGATCTCGGCGCCGTAGTAAGCGCCCAGGGTCTCCAGGGCCAGCGCGGTCTGGTAGCACCACTCATCGCCCTTGTAAACGATGGTGCAGCCGATACGCTTGCCCTCCAGGGCCTTGGAATCAGACAGGGTCACAGTGCCGGGAACGAGATCAGGCACGGGACGCTCGCCGCTCTCGGCGGGCTCAGCCGGCTCGGCGGGTTCCGCGGGCGCATCGGGCGTGTCATCGTCGGTGGGCGCATCGGGCGCAGGGGCGGCGTCGTCGGTGCTGGGAGCGGGGGTGTTGTCGGCAGGGGTGGGGTCTTCCGTGCCGCCGCAGGCGGCCAGGGCGAAGACCATCACCATTGCCAGAAGCAACGCGATCAGTTTTTTCATTTTGGTTCCTCCTAATTTTTTTATCTTTAACGGGCACAGCCCGTTAAGACCATTTGGATGTCCGGTGCAGAGTCCCACACTGCGGAAATCAGGTGCACAACGCCATAATCTTTTCCTGGCTGGCCTCCTCAGCCATCAGCTCACCCATCTTGTGACCCTCGTGGAGGACCATGATGCGGTCGCACATACCCAGGATCTCGGGCATTTCCGAGGAGATCATGATGACTGTCTTGCCCTCCTGGACCATCTGATTGATGAGGCGGTAGATCTCGGCCTTGGCGCCCACGTCGATGCCGCGGGTCGGCTCATCCAGGAACAGAATCTCCGACCCCTGGAACAGCCACTTGGCGATGACCACCTTCTGCTGATTGCCGCCGGAGAGGTACTGTACCTCCGTCTCCATGGACGGCGTGACCACCCGCAGCTTTTCGCAGTATTCCCTGCTGTATCTGTCCTCCAGGCTGCGGCGGATGATGCCGCCCTTGATCACGCCCTTGAGGTTCACCAGCGTGGCGTTCTGCCGCACCGTCATGATCTGCACCAGGCCCTGGAGCTTCCGGTCCTCGGGGATCAGGCCGAGCCCGTCGCGGATCGCGCCGGAGAAGCCGTGATAGCGGACCTTCTTGCCCCGGACGTAGACCTCGCCGGACTGGATGCGGTCGATGCCCAGCACCGCCCGGGCCAGCTCCGTGCGGCCCGCGCCCACCAGGCCGGAGATGCCGAAGACCTCGCCCGCCTTGACCTCAAAGCTGATATCCTGGAGGATACCGCAGCTGAGATTCCTGACTTCCAGAATGGTATCGCCGATCTGACCAGCCACCTTGGGGTACTCCTGGCCCATCTCGCGGCCGACCATCATGTTGATGAGGCCCTGGCGGTCCACCTCGCCGATGGGCATGGTTTTGATGTGCTGGCCGTCGCGCAGGACGCTGACGTTGCTGCACAGATCAAACACCTCGTCCAGACGGTGGGAGATGTAGATGATGGTGATGCCCTTGTCCCGCAGCTGCTTGACGATGCGGAACATCACCGCCAGCTCGCGGTCCGTCAGTACAGCGGAGGGCTCATCCATGATGAGGATCTTGGAGTTGTTGTTGATGGCGTGCATAATCTCCACGATCTGCTTGCGGGCCACCGTCAGGGAGGACACCTGCGCGTTAACGTCGATGTCCATGCCCAGATCGTCCACGATCTCGCGGGCGCGCCGGCGCATACCCTTCCAGTCCACCAGCTTGCCCTTCATCATCACGTTGCCCAGGAACATATTCTCGGCCACCGTCAGGGGCTCGGCCAGCTTGATCTCCTGGTGCACCACGCTGATGCCGGCGCGACGGGCCTCGATGGGGTTATTGAAGTGCCGCTTCTCCCCTTCCAGCACCACCTGCCCTGCATTGGGCTGGTAGATGCCGGCCAGGACCTTGATGAGCGTGGACTTGCCCGCGCCGTTCTCGCCCACCAGGCCGTGGATGGTGCCGCGCTCCACACGGATGGTCACGTCGTCCAGGGCCTTGACGCCGGGGAATTCCTTGGTGATCCCCTCCAGGCTCAGGATATAATCTTTTTCCATTTGCCAAATCCAACCTTTCCTATATAAATCGTTGTGGGAAGGTCGTTTAAGCCTTCTTCTTGTTGCTCAGCACATCGAGGGTGATGGCGATGACCAGCACGATGCCCTTGAGGACGTCCTGCAGGAAGGGGTCCACACCCAGCTGGGAGAAGCCGTTGAACAGCTCAATGAGGAAAATGCAGCCGAACATGGTGCCGATCACGCGGCCCTTGCCGCCGGCCAGGGACACGCCGCCGATGATGGAGCCGATCACGGCGTCAAACTCGTAGTTCTGACCGTTGGTCACAGCCACGCTGTTGAGGCGGGACATCAGCACCAGGCCGCCGAAGGTGGCTAGGATGCTGGAGAGAACGAAGGTGCCGAAGCGGTAGAGCTTGACATTGATGCCGGAGAAAAACGCCGCCTCGCTGGAACCGCCCACGGCGTACAGGTTGCGGCCGATGCGGGTCTTGGACGTGACAAACTGCGCCACGGCGTACAGCACTACCATCATCACCACGCACCAGGGCAGCACGCCCTCAATGGCGTAGCCGCGGCCCAGCCAGCCGATGGAGTCCGGCATTTTGGGAATGGGGGTCGCCTGGGTCAGGAGCTTGGCGACGCCGTAGGAAATGTACTGGGTGCCCAGGGTGGCGATGAACGCCGGGATGCCCACGTAGGAAACCATCAGGCCGTTGGCGCAGCCGAAGACAATACCCACGGCAAACATGATGAGAATCGCCAGGCCCGGGGCCATCTCGTGGTTTTTCATCAGCACGCCGCCCAGGCAGCTGGTGAAGCAGACCATCCGGCCCAGGGACATATCAAAGTTGCCCGTCAGCAGGATGATGGACTGGCCCAGCGCGACGATGGCCACGGTGGAGGCCTGGAGCAGGATGTTCTTCCAGTTCTCCACGGTCAGGAAATACTGCGCGCCGAACTTGGCGTAGGATGCGATGGAGAAGATCACCATCAGCAGCAGAATGCCCACCAGCGACATCCAGTTCTTGAAGAACTTGCCGATGCTGCCCGCAACGCCCGCCTTCGCGTCCAATGTGTTGTTTTTTGTACTCATGCTGTTTCATTCCTCCTGAACTTCTTCGTAAGATATGCTGGGTCTTTTCTCGTGTTTATCTTCTATTTATCCACCCGGCGTGCCGGCTGTCTAAACCAATAGAGGGGGCTTTTCGTTTTTTGCCGGTACAAAACACCGCACAAACGGTTTTTTGTTGCAAAATCCGGATTTCTTTGCTATAATGAAAACGTGCGTTCTGTTGAAACCGCTGACACTCATGATTCGGAGGGCCGACCTATGATCATCAACAACAATCCACAGGCGCAGCGCCGCAGCACCTTCTCCCAGCAGGTCATCAAGGACCAGAATACCATGCTGCTGCTCAATCTCGTCCGCAGGCATGCGCCCATCTCCCGCGCGGAGCTGGCGCGGCTCTCCGGGCTTTCGCCCGCCACGGTCTCCATGCTGGCCGAGGAGCTGATCCAGAACCAGTGGATCCGTGAGACCGCCGCCGCGGCCCTGCCCAAGGGTGAGCGCGGCCGCCGGCCCATTATGCTGGAGGTCAACGCCTCCCGCGGGTATGTGGCGGCCCTGGAGATCCTCAGCCGCGGCTATATCTGCACGCTCTACGACATCTGCCTGCACAAGGTGGCCTCGGTCCGCAGCCGGGATATGGCTTCCTCCGGCGCGGGCGTCTGCCAGACGCTGGTGCAGCTGGCCCGTTCGCGTCACATCGCCAAAAGCCGCATTCTGGGCGTCCACATTCTCTTCCCCGGCCTCTTCGACGCGGAGACCGGCAGCCTGGGCTTTTCCGCAGTCATCGACGACACGGATATGGTCCAGCGGGACCTGGTGGCGGATCTGCGGGTGCGCCTGCCCCAGGCCCACGTGATGATCAGCAACGACGCGACCATGGTGGCCTACTCGGAGTTCGTCGCCGAGAACGCCCCCGACTCCACGCCGCTGCTGGCCATGACCATCCACGAGGGCATCAACGCCGGCGTGGTGATGGACCACCGCAGCTGCCTGCCGGTGGAGGCCGGACATATCATCATCCAGCAGCGGGGGCCGCTGTGCAAATGCGGCAACCGCGGCTGCCTGGAGACCTTCTGCTCCACCCCGGCGCTGTTCCGCGCCCTCAATGAGCGGACCGCGCTACGCCTGGACTACCAGGACACCTACGGCGGCGACCGCAACCAGGCGGTCATAGCCAGAGTGGCCGAGGCCCTCTCCGAGGGCGATGCGTCGGTCCGCGCCGTGCTGGAGGACTACACCTACGCCCTCTGCTGCGGGCTGGTGAGCATCATCAATCTCTTCGCCGTCCGCTCAGTGCACATCGGCGGCGCGGTCCACGCCCTGGGCGCGTCCTTTGAGGAGATGATCCGCGAGACGCTGGCCGCGCACTTCCATGTGGTGACCCACTCCAAGGAGCTGAACCTGGGCCTCTTCGACGACGACTACGAGTCCAACCGCAAGGCCGCGGTGATGCTGATCCTCGAGCGCATCTTCCAGACCGAGTGAACAGCACCCGTGCGCCCGGCATCCGGTTCGCCGGATGCCAAGGGGTTTTCTATATGGAAAACCGAATCAATCGGGCAGCAGACGCTTGGTGCTGTAGCGGGGATAGACATTATAGGGCTTGAAGCCCTCGGCAAAGGCCACGCCGCACTGGTAGCCGCGGTACTTCGAGCAGGTGCGGACCATGTCGGCAAAGTCAATGCCGTCGTGCTCAAACATCCACTTGAGCTGGGACTCGTGGCACTCCAGGGCGTGGATCTTGGTGTCAATCTGGGCAGTGATGTCCACGTAGTGGGTGGGCTGGAAGTTGACACCGGCCAGGGTGTCCATGAAGAACACCGGGATGAAGCTGGAGAACGGCTCATACTGCCGCGGCCGGTGGGACAGGCCCGAGCAGAAGCTGCCGTTGGTGGCCAGGCGGCTGGTCTCGGTGTGGTCCTGCATGTAGTCGTCGTCGTTGTGGGTGATGATGACGTCGGGACGGACGAAGCGCACCACGTCGGCCACGGCGTCGATGACGTCCTGATCGTGGCTGTCCACCCGCAGGTCGCCCACGTTCAGGTTGAACACCTGCTTGGCGCCCAAAATGGCGCCGGAGGCCTCGGCCTCCTTGGTGCGGATCTCCGCCAGGGGCCCCGGCTCGATGACCACATGGCCCAGATTGCCGTTGGCCACGTGGCACATATAGACCTCCGCGCCCTGATCGGCATATTTGCGCATGGTGCCGCCGCAGGCGATCTCCAGATCGTCGGGATGGCAGCCAATTCCCAGAACTCTCATTTCTTTCGCTCCTCAACATTTCCATCCAAAGTTGCGGGCGCCCCGGGGCTTTCCCGCTGTATACTCTGTATCATACCGCAAAACTATTTTTTCGTCAACTATATTTATTAAAAAATTTTTAAAAATGATATGTCAATCTGCACAAAATCTTCCTGTTTTTTTCTCTATACCGTGAAGTTTTTACAAGATTTCCCTGGCAGATTTTGATTTTTCTCCAATTTCAGGCAAAAAGCCGGCCCGCCCCGGGGCTTTGAGGCCCCCGCAGGCAGACCGGCCGGATTCCGGAAAAACCAGGGTTATTTCGCGACGAGGCCGCCGGCGATCTCCAGCTCGCGCAGCACCAGGCGGATGGACTTGACCGCCTCGTCCACCGGCGCAACGGAGAGATCATGCTCGCCCTTGAGGCCCTCGACGAAGTATTTCAGCTCGTTATAGTAGCCGCCCAGGGACGAGATGTTGCCGCCGATATCGTTGTCGCCCTTGTACTCCTCGGGCAGCTCCGGGTGGAACGCCTCGCCCTCGTTGGGGTAGACCGTCAGGACGCCGCCGTCCAGCACCGCTACGGCCTTCTCGAACTTCACGCGGAATGCGCCGTTGAAGGGAAACGTCTGGGGATAGTCCCAGGCCGCCTCCACCGAGACGCCCACGTCCTTGCCGTAGCCGTACAGGGCGAAGATCTGCTGCACCACGCCCTTCTCGTCCCGGTAGGCCTGGGCCTGGACGCGGTCCGGCTCACCCAGGAGGTAGCGGACGAAATCCACGTCGTGGACGTGCATGTCGCAGGCCACGCCGCCGCTGCGGCTGACATCGTGGAGCCATCCCTCGCTGGCCCAGGTGGGCCGGGCGCTGACGCGCTTGAACGCGCCGGAGAGGAAGCGGCCGTACACGCCGGAGTCCTTGGTCTCCTTGAGCCACACATACTCGGTCCACAGCCGGATCACCTGGCCCACCTGCACCTTGCGGCCGGTCTCCTTCTGGATCTTCTGGATCTTCTCCATCTCCGCCTCCTGGATGCAGATGGGCTTCTCCACGAACACGTCAAAGCCCTTCTTCATGGCAGCCACGGCGTGGGAGACATGCAGGTCCGTGGGCAGGCAGATGTCCACCGCGTCCACGTCGGCGTTTTCAATGAGGTCCATGCCGCTGGCGTAGACCTTGGCGCCGGATCCCTTGGCCAGGTCCTCAGCCCGGTCCGTGAGGACGTCGGCAATGGCGGTGACCTGGACACCCAAGTCCGAGAGCGCCTTGTAGCACGCCGCGTGCATCCCGCCCATGAAGCCGCAGCCGATCAAACCAATCCGAATCATCTTAAAAATCTCCTCTCAGAATCCGGTCCATGGAACCGGCGGTGTTGTAGACGATCTGGTCCGAGCCGTGGGTGTACTGGGGGATCATCTCCCCGGTGACCCAGCCGTCGTAGCCGATGTCGTCAAAGGCCTTCTTCACCTCCGGCCAGTTGACGTCGCCGGAGAGGATGTCCACGAAGCAGTTAAGTCCGCCGGGATTGCAGCGGTAGTCCTTGAAGTGGACCTTCTTGATGCGCTTGCCCAGGATGCGGATCCAGTGCTCGGGGTAGCCGGAGTAGACCACGTTGCCGATGTCGAAGTAGGAGCCGACGCAGTCGCTGCCGATCTTGTCCAGGAAATCGCGCATCTCCAGCGGCGAGAGCAGGAACTTGTTCCAGACGTTCTCCACGCCGATGTTCACCTTCAGCTCCTCGGCGATAGGGGCCAGCTTTTTGAGGGCCTCCAGGGCGCGGTCATAGACCACGTCGTAGGGCACCACCGGCCGCTCCGGCACAAACTCCACAGCCACGCTGCCGGGCACCAGCAGGATGGTGTCGGCCCCCAGGGCCTTGGCCACCTGAAGCTCCCGCACGGCGGTGTCATGGGCCTTCTGCCGCTCGGCAGGGTCATCGGAGGTGAAGGAGTAGGACCAGTACAGGCCGCTGGCCACGCTGGGCAGCGCGATGCCGATCTCCGCGGCGGCATCCCTGAGGGCGGCAAGCTCTGCGTCTGTGGTCTCCGGGGTCAGATCGCCCGCGGCGTCCATGGCCAGCTCGATGCCCGCGAAGCCGGCATCCTTGGCGATGCGCATGGCCTCCACGGCGCTCCTGCCCACAAAGGACCAATAGCTGATGGATTTTTTCATGGCGGCACCTTCCTTTTTTTGAGAAAGTATTTACAGATTTCCGGAAAGAGCGTATACTCTTTTTGGTGATTTCTATTATAGAACAAAGCGTTTCCCTTTGCCTTGTGTTTTATGTTATTTGTTTTATACTTTCGGACATTTTCAGGAGGCAGCTCACGTGGTTCAGTATCAAAAATACAAATTGGACGCCGTTTTTACCGTCACCGACCTGGTCAATATCTCCTATTACAAGCTGGCCCGGGGCTATGAGTTCCCCGGGGAGTCCCACGACTTCTGGGAATTCATCTACATCGACCGCGGCGAGCTGGTGGTCACCGCCGGGGCCAACAAGTACCTGCTCAAGGCCGGAGAGATGGCGTTCCACTGTCCCTATGAGTTCCACTCCTTCCAGTGCGCCGGACAGACGGCGGTGAATGTGCTGGTGGTGTCGTTCTACTGCGCCAGTCCCTATATGAAGGCCTTTGAAAGCCGCATTCTCTTTTTGCACCAGCAGGAAAAGCAGTGCCTTTCCGCCATTGTCCGAGAGTCGGAGAGCGCCTACGTCCACTTCGACAACATTCCTCCCCGGGTGGATATGCGCAAGAAGGACACCGCCCCCTTCGGCAGCGACCAGCTGATCAAAACCAGCCTGGAGCAGTTCTTCATCCACGTCTACCGGCGCAACGACAACATCTGCTTTGAGGAGCGCACCGTCTCCACCAACCAGCTCCATCAGCACGCCCAGACCGCCATGCGCGCCCGGGAGTACCTCAGCGAGCACTACGGCGAGAAGATCACCCTGGAACTGCTGGCGGGCAAGCTGGGCATCAGCGTCTCGCAGCTCAAGCGCATCTACCGCGAGCAGACCGGTTCCTCAGTCATCACCCACCTGACCAACATCCGCATCAGCGAGGCCAAGCGCATGATCCGCGAGAGCGACCTCAATTTCTCCCAGATTGCCGAGGCCGTGGGCTACGACAATATCTACTACTTTTCCGCCCTCTTCAAGAAGCGCACCGGGATGACCCTCACCGAGTATTCCAAGTCCGTCCGTGCTTGACAGGCGGCAGGTCCCTGTGGTATCATCAGGAAAAAGAGAAGCGAGGCGGGTTTTATGTTGGACGAGCGGGATATCCAGATCATTGCGCAGCTGATGCGCCAGCAGTTCGAGCAGCAGGAGCAGCGGCTGGACCTGAAGCTGGAGCAGAAGCTGGAGCAGAAGCTGGCAAAGCTGAAGGTCGAGCTGAAAGCGGAACTCAAAACCGAATTGAAGGCGGAGCTGGTCCCCGAGGTCATGCACAACGTCCGGGTGCTGATGGAGTCCTACTTCGACCCAAAATTCGACGCGCTCTCCGAGGAGGTCCGCATGATCCACGAGATCATAATCCCGCCGCAGCGGATGGAGGAGGCCGAAACACAGATCAATGTGCTGGAGGGTGTGGTCCGCCTCCATTCCCGGGAAATCGAGGCGCTCAAGGCGGCGCGCTAGGGGGCGTTCTGCCGGGCAGGCCGTATAATCTTAAAAACTTTTTATGAATTTTTTCATCCCCCGCTCCCCCGCCTCCCGCCGAATTCCCAGCAAAGCATCCGAGTTTCCATGATTTTTTCAGAGTTTTCATCGCTTTCAAATTGAAAAAATCCAGTTTTCACGTTTGTGCAATTTTCCCCGCCGGTCTGCGGGGGGATTTGACAGCGGCGGCAAAACGTGATATGAATAGACTATCTATTTAGCGCTATCCGCTAAACGCTTAGGAGGACGCAAATCTTATGAATATGATCGACACCTTGAAGGGTTCCTATTTTGAGGAGATCCTGCCCCAGGGCTGGGATATCGCCAAAATCCAGGCGTGTGTCTCCAACGATCCGGCCACGGTGCTGGACCGCCAGAGCTTCTGGAATGACGGCTTCCAGCCGGTGAAGTGCACCAACCTTGAAGAGTTCGGCGCCTACATGGGCTTTGAGATCGCCATGCAGATCAAGACCACCAAGGACGAGGGCCGCAAGCTGATCCTCATCCTGCCCGTGGGTCCCATGGGCATGTATAAGTGGGCCGTCTACTTCCTCAAGGCCTGGGGCACCGACTGCACCCATGTCTACGGCTTCAACATGGATGAGTGGGCTGATTCCGAGGGCAACACCCTGCCCGCCTCAGACCCCGCTGCGTTCCAGAACGCCATGACCGAGGCTTTCTACGGCCCCTTGGGCGAGCTGACGGTCCCCGAGAGCCAGCGGAATTTCGCCACCAAGGAAAACCTGCCTACCTATATGGGAAAGATTGAGAAGCTCAAGGCCGAGGGCGCCAAACAGGTCCTGGTCTACGGCATCGGCCGGATGTGCCACATCGCTTTCTGGGAGCCCCACTTCGCCGCGGAGTATGCCACTGTGGAGGACTGGATGCAGGCGTCCCACCGTATTGGCGCGCGGCTGCACCCGTTCACCATTGAGCAGAACGCCATCACCTCTTTCCGTTCCTCCTGGCCGCTGATCCCCTGCTACGCCAACACCATCGGCCCGAAGGTCATCTTCAACTCTGACTATGCCATCGGCGGTGCGGACGGTGTGCTCTCCCGCGGGATGCAGTGGCAGGGCATGAGCTTCTGGATGACCCTGCGCCACGGCCCGACGAAAGCCATCACCTCCAGCTTCATCCCCACCATGCCCGGCAAGCTCTTCTTCATGGCGGAGCTGGCAGGCCCCCTGTGCCCGGATACCAACTGATCAGATTTTCAAAAACCCGGCCGTCAAGGTTGCTACCATAAGAAAACATGGGAAAACCAAGTAAATCAGAACTTTTTTGGGCAGCAGAAAACGGGGCAGCGCAAACAAGTGAACAACAGCACAGAAAGCGGGCGATGTCGGCAAGACACCGCCCGTTTTCTGCGTCCCGGCAGACCGTCAGTACCGATGATAAAATGTATTGTAAAAGTAGTTGAAAAGATGCATTGGGCCGGTAATGTCAAGAATAATGGGCAAAATAGTTAGCAGGCTCTGGTAAAATAGAATCAGCTGGCAGGGTAAGGTAGAATAAGTTTCGCAAAAAGGAAAAGAGACATAGTTTGCAGATTTCTGGTAGAATGAAGTAACCACACACCATTCTGAAAGGAGACTGCAAACCATGTCCGAGAAGATTGTACAGCTGAATGAGGAAGTAATC
>JAAWBZ010000304.1 GCA_022792945.1 Oscillospiraceae bacterium
CCTTTACGTGCTGTGGCAGGAAGAGCATGTGCCCATCAGCGCCCTGGTGCGTGGCACAGGCCTTGCAAAAAACACCCTTACAGCCATGCTGGCCCGCATGGAGGAACAGGGGCTGGTCACCCGGGAAACCAGCCCCCAGGATCGCCGGCAGGTGCTGGTGGCGCTGACAGGGAAAGCCAGGGGCCTGCAGGCCCCATACGAGCAGGTATCGGAGGAAATGAACAGGCTGTTTTACCAGGGCCTCACCCAGGAGGACGCCGCGCTGCTGGACAGCCTGCTGGACAAAATCCTGCTGAACCTGGAAGCATGTGAGGCGCGGCTGAAAAATCCACAAAAAAAGGAGTAATGCACCATGGGAAAAATAAAAGGCAGGCTGGGCAACGATTTCTGTCCCCAGTCCCTGTTCCTGTACGGGAATTACCAGGCGGACGGCACGCCCCACTTCGGGCTGTTCTGCTGGTTCAGCTACTGCACCCTCCAGGATGGGGAGGAAGAGGCGTTGGGCGTTATGGCCTGCATCGGGGAAGAAAAGCTGACAAAAGACCTTATCCGGGAACAGGGCATGTTTTCGGCAAACCTAGTCACCCGCGGGCTTTTGCCCCTTGCCGATTATTACGGCACCACTTCCGGCCGGGAGTTTCCGGATAAAATGCGCCGCCTTCCCACTGTAGAGCCTGGCCAGGTGCTCCATGTGCCCACCATTGTGGAAAGCCCGGTAAGCTTTGAACTGAAGGTGGTGGAGGAACGGCGCCTTGCCGCCGGCAGCGACCTGTTCCTCTGTCGTGTGTGCAATGTCATGGTAGAGGAGGGGCTGGCGGACAGCTCCCTGCCCTTTATCCAGCGCCTGCATAAGGCGGATCCTGTCATTACCGCCGGGGAGGCCCGGTACGCTTCCATTTCCGGGGAAGATCTGGACGCCTGGGGCGAACCCGGGGCCGCCCTGCGGCAGTAAGGCCGCACAGACGGCGGTTACAGGTTCAGCATATGAAAGAGGGGCCGCTATAAGCGGCCCCTCTGTTTTCGCTGGGATACAAAAATATCCTGGGTAATTTTTTCCTGATCCTCCTCGGTCAGCCCTAAAAAGCGGCAGCCGTATTCAAACTTCCTGTCCTCTTTTTCTGTAATACGCAC
>JAAWBZ010000110.1 GCA_022792945.1 Oscillospiraceae bacterium
CCGCATCATCATGAATACCAGACGTATGGTTCAACAGTTGCTCGATCGTAACATCAGGAGATATTTCTGTTCCTTTCAAGTCGATAATTTGCGTTATGTGATCCGACAGTTTCAATTTTTTCTCCTGCACCAGCTGCAGAATAGCCGTTGCCGTAAACACTTTCGTAATAGATGCCGTATCAAATTTCGTATCGAGTTTATTGGGTATTTTAAATGCCCGGTTTGCAAAACCATACGCTTTTGAAAATACTGTATATCCCTTGCATTTTACCATACATACGCCGCTGAACAGATCACGTCCAGCCCAATCTTCACACAATGTTTCCGCCGCATCTTTTATTTTTCTATTGATCAATTCCAGATTTTGTTTTTCCATATAATATCAGCTCCTGTTTAAAAATATATTATGTATAAAAATATCAACCCACTACGCAGACTGCCAATTTAATTGTCACACAGCCTCCACCGGAAGTCATGTTTGAAAGCTCCAGGCTTCCACCGTGTTTCCGGCTGAGGACACGACTTGTAGCCAAGCCCAGACCCATATGCTCCCCGGTTTTATCCTCAGAATAAAGAAGCTTATTTTTACTATTTACGAAATCAATCTCATACTTCTTTTAAAACAAGCTCAACATAATCTCTTAATCTTCTTGTAAGCAAATTCCAATCATATTCCTGTATTGGAAAAATCCCATCTTCTTCCAATACCTTTTGTACCGGAAGTGATATTCCTGTATTCCATTCGGAATTATATGGAACAATCTTGCCTTGAATAGTATCTAAAGCATTTGCTATAGTGTCATTTACCATTGCTTTATAACTCATTAATGCCCAATCAGAACCACCGCCATGTGAAATAATTCCCACTGGTACTCCATATACTTCAGATTTATACTTATTATCTTTCCACCAATGTAAAAAAGTAATTTCCTCCATTTTTTCCAATACCATACTTAATTTTGCGGGTATTGGAGCATAATGTGGCGATACAAAGAAAAGAGCATCTGATTCTATAACTTTTTCATAAATTGTGTTAAAATCAGTATCATTACAGCATCTTTTACTTTCAAAACATTTTCCACAACCAATACACGGTTGCAAAAGGTAGTCTCTTAAATCCACTATTTCACACACTATTCCCTTTTCTCTTAAAATTTCAGATATTTTGGAACAAAGAATTTGCGAAATACTATTTTCTTTGCTATGCAGAATATTTGAAGCAGATATACATAATACTTTCATTCAATCTCCTCCCTATCTTAATCTCCCGCATTCCTTTCAGCTCGTTCTGTTTCTCATAAAAAAATTCCGGCAAGCTTACTCACAGTTTTCAATTCCAGCATTCTTTCAAATAGAATCAAATCATTGCTGACTTTCATTTTATCAAGTATTCTTCTGTAATATATTTGTCTGTCCAAAGCTGTGCTTCTATATAATGCCTACCTATTGCTTCCATATAAGTATCAAAATCGTTGCCATACTTCAGTAGTTGCTCTTTTATGGCCTCCGTTGTCAGTAATTTTAAATTTCCGTATTTCTTGTAATCAGCCCCACTGTCCCCTATTGTGAAACTAATATGACAAGGCAGAATGTCCTGCAAACGTAATCTTGATTCTATTCCTTTTCCAAACCAATCAAGAAGATAATCGCTTCCCTCTATTACAAAAGAAAGTGGATGTTTTTCTTCCGGCATACCACCTAACTCGATGAATCGTGAATATAGATATTCATCTTGGTTTTTTCGCAATGCATAATAATTTTCAAAATCTGCAAATCGATAAAAAGCTGTAGTTTCCGGATGTGATTCTGCCAACGCAGAAGCCAATGCAAATGCTTCTTTTTGTGGAAGTCTCATTATATTTTTTAATGGGATACAATCTGGATAGCAATAATTCACCAGTATTAGTTCATCAAATGTCTTCACTCATATCCTCCATAAAATACCGATTGTGATTTGATGATTTTTAAGGGAAACATTAGCCGTTATATTTTATTAATAAATTCTCTGCTAACCCTTGAAAATACTAAATTTATTGCAGGTGAACTTTCCCTTAATGTTTCCCTTGTGTTATATCTTTCCATAGAGCGTTACGAGCTCTGATAAGGGAAAAAATGAGGGAAACAAAATCACAGAAAACATTATAACACATAATATAGGGGAATTGGTAAACTGATTGAAATGCTTTTAAAAAATCAATGAAAAGGGGACAAATAAAAATGAATATTATTTATACAGCCTACAATATCCACCATAACAGCATTGATGTATACACCTTTGCTGGATACTTTTTATGGATAGACAGCAATAAAGCAGAAGAAAGATTGAAAACCACTTCCGAATCGGAATGTGCCTTAAATGCTCTGGCGATAGACGAACCGCTTGATATATGCAACCCATCGGATTCCCGATGGGTTTATGATATCTTGAAAGAAATATGCAGATGTGGTTGGATGCAGAGGATTCTCTGGAAATTTGTTAGGAAAAATTTGAAATAATTGCTTCTTTAAACAAACTATGACATAATGGTGTCATAGTTTGTTTGTTATACTGGAACAGAAAGGAGAAAAGATGAAGATTGACCGACTTATAAGTATTGTTGTTTATTTATTAAATCATGGTCGGACATCAGCACAGAAATTAGCAGAAGAATTTGAAGTTTCTTCCAGAACGATTATGCGAGATTATTAATCTCTGGATCAGGCAGGAATTCCGATTCAATCTTTTTATGGCGTAGAAGGCGGCTACCAGATTATGAACAGCTTTGTTTTAGAAAAACAGGTTGCAACAAGTCACGAATATGATTGGATTGTCACTGCTCTGGAAGGAATGGCAAGCGCATATGCAAGCAAAAGTCTAAAAC
>JAAWBZ010000108.1 GCA_022792945.1 Oscillospiraceae bacterium
AGGCCCGCCAGCAGGGCGAAGCCGATTGCAAGTAGAGTTTCCATAGTCTTTTCGTCACTTTCCCATTTCAATTTGCTTCCCCATTATAGCGGCGGCCGCCGAGAAAAACAAGAGAAAAACGAGACAAGAATTGTCTCGTTTTTCCGTCCGATTCGTGCAAAAACGCCTAGTTCCGGATGTGCCGCGTCAGCCAGCGGCCCCGGTGGTAGTAGATCAGGAACATCAGCGATGTCACGCCCCAGGTCAGCGGATAGCTCAGGGCGATCTTCACGTTGGAGGCGTCCCGGTTCACCACCAGGAAGAGATACGCCAGCCGGAGCCCGCAGATGCCGAACACCGTCATCAGCGATGGCAGCAGGCTGTCCCCCACGCCGCGCATGGCGCTGGAGTAGATCTCGGTGATGGGGTAGAGGATGTACGTCGCGCCGAAAATCAGGGCCAGCTGCCTGCCGATGCGCAGCACCTCCGGATCGTCGTTGAACAGGGCGATCAGCGGGCCGCGGAGGGCCAGCGCCAAAGCGCTGAAAACCACCGTGACCAGCACATCCAGCGCCAGGCCCGTGCGCACGGTCTGCTTGAGCCGGTCGTACTGCCGCGCGCCGAAGTTCTGCCCCACAAAGGTCATCACCGTGATGCCCAGCGCGCCGGCAATGGGCCAGTAGATGCTGTCCACCTTGCGGAAGGCCGCCCAGGCGGCGACGGAGTCGGTGCCCAGCTTATTGATGGCGCTTTGGAGAAAGACGTTGGCAAAGCTGTACATGGAGGACTGGAGCCCCGCGGGAAGGCCGATGCGGAGCATCTGCCTGAGCTGCATGCCGCTGTAGGCCGCCGGGCGCAGCTGGAGGCGGTAGTCCTCCTGGGAGCGCAGCAGCGCCCGCAGCACCAGCACCGCGCACACCACCTGCGAAGCGCAGGTGGCCAGGGCCGTCCCCTGGGTGCCCAGGGGGAACACCAGCGCCAGATCCAGGACGATGTTGACTGCGCAGCAGACGATGAGATAGTAGAGCGGTCGACGGGAATCGCCCACGGCTCGGAGGATGCCCGCGCCCATGTTGTAGATCAGTGCCGGGATCATGCAGAGGAAGTAGATGCGCAGGTAATCCACGGCGTACTGGAAAATATCGCCGGGGGTGTGGATGGCCCGGAGGATCATCGGCGCGACAAACTGCCCGGCGATCATCAGAAACGCGCCGCATACCACCGAGAGAAGGATGCCGGTATAGACGGCGCTGCGGAGGGGCTCACGGTGGCGCGCGCCGAAGTACTGCGACACCAGCACGCCCGCGCCTGAGGAGAGGCCCACGAAAAAGCCCACCAGAAGGTTGATGACCTCCGCGTCCGAGCCGCCCACCGCAGCCAGGGCCTCCTTGCCCACAAAGCGGCCCAGGACGGCGGCGTCCACCATGGAGTACATCTGCTGGAACACGGTTCCCAGAAAAATGGGAAAGAAAAACAGCAGCATCTGTCTCCAGACGGTGCCGGTACCCTCTTGCTCTGTGATGGCAGGTCTCATGCGATCCCCACTCCTTCCCCGCCGCGCGGGCCGAAATCCAGTATACAGACAATACCAGAAATCGAGGGAAAAGGCAATATGGTTTTGAGAAAATTTTTCCCCGTTTTGACCGGTTTTCATACCTCCCCCCCGGGCGCGCCGGGCCGGACAACAAGCGCCGGCCCCATGGCCGGCGCTCGTGAAAACTTCCGTTCAGCGGCATTTACCGCAGCGGCCGCAGTCGCCGCCGCAGCCCTTTTTCCGGCGCATGCCCGCCAGGGCCGCGGCCAGCCAGACGGCCAGAACGGCCAGAATGCCCCAGTCTCCGATTCCCATATCCGTTTCCTCCTCAAAACAGCAGCAGCAGCCGGTAGAACAGCAGCGCCGCCACCCAGGCGATCAGACACTGGATCACCACGAAGAACAGCGCGTCCCGCCGCCGGCCCATCTCCTGGCGCACCGTCCCCACGGCGGCGACGCAGGGGGTGTAGAGCAGCGTGAACACCAGAAAGCTCAGCGCCGATTTGGCTGTGAACAGCGCGCCCAGGCTGCCGGCCAGGGTGGAGAGGGTCGCCCCCGTCAGGACGCTGAGGGTGCTGACCACGGCCTCCTTGGCGGTGAACCCGGCGATCAGCGACGAGGCCGCCCGCCAGTCGCCGAAGCCCAGCGGCGCCAGAACCGGCGAGAGGAACCGCCCGATGCCCGCCAGCAGGCTCAGGCTCCCGTCGGAGACCACATTGAGCTTCGCATCGAAGGTCTGCAAAAACCAGATGACCAGCGTGGCGACGAAGATCACCGTAAACGCCCGCTGGATGAAGTCCCGGGCCTTCTCCCACAGCAGCAGTCCCACGCTCCTGGCCGACGGGAAGCGGTAATTGGGCAGCTCCATAACAAAGGGGATGCTGTTGCCGCGAAAAACCGTCTTGTTGTAGACCAGCGCCGCCAGAACCCCCACAACCATGCCCCCGGCGTACAGCCCGATCATCACCAGCGCCGGATGCCTGGGGAAAAACGCCGCCACAAACACCGCGTAGATGGGAATTTTGGCCGAGCAGCTCATGAAGGGCGTCAGGAGGATGGTCATCCGCCGGTCGCGCTCAGAGGAGAGGGTCCTTGCGGCCATGATGGCCGGCACCGTACAGCCGAAGCCGATGAGCAGCGGCACAATGCTCCGCCCCGAGAGGCCCAGCTTCCGGAGCAGCTTGTCCATGACAAAGGCCACCCGGGCCATATACCCGGTGTCCTCCAGGATGGACAGGAAGAAGAACAGCACCACAATCAGCGGCAGGAAGCTGAGGACGCTGCCCACGCCGGTGAACACGCCGTCGATGATCAGCGAGTGGATCACCGGATTGATGCCGTAGGCCGTCAGCCCCCGGCCGGCCAGGACCGCCAGGGCGTCGATGCCCTGGGAGAGCAGGTCCGAGAGGGCCTGCCCGATGAGGCCGAAGGTCAGATAGAAGACCAGCAGCATGATCCCCAGGAAGATGGGGATCGCCAGGTACTTGTTGGTCAGTACGCTGTCGATGCGCACCGAGCGCAGGTGCTCCCGGCTCTCCCGGGCCTTGACCACCGACTGGCGGCAGGCGTTTTCGATGTAGGCGTAGCGCATGTCGGCCAGCGCCGCGTTGCGGTCCAGCTTCCGCTCAGACTCCATCTCCTGCACGCTGTGCTCGATCAGCTCGCGCTCGTTCTGGTTGATGCCCAGGCGGGCGGCCATGTCGTCGTCGCCCTCGATGAGCTTGGTGGCGGCGAAGCGGGCCGAGACCCCCAGCTTTTGCGCGTGGTCCTCAATGACGTGGCACACGGCGTGGATGCACCGGTGCACCGGGCCGGGGGCGCAGAAGTCCGTGACCGCCGGGTAGACGCGCTCCCGGGCCACGCGGAGGGCCTGGGTCACCAGCTCCTCAATGCCCTCGTTCTTGGCGGCGCTGATGGGTACCACCGGCACGCCCAGAAGCTCCGAGAGCCGTGCGCAGTTGACCGCGCCGCCGTTGCCGCGCACCTCGTCCATCATGTTCAGCGCCACCACCATGGGCACGCGCATGGCCAGGAGCTGGAGGGTGAGGTAGAGATTGCGCTCCAAATTGGTAGCGTCCACAATGTTGATGATACCGTCTGGCTTCTGGTTGAGGATAAAGTCCCGGGTGACGATCTCCTCGGCGGTGTAGGGCCGGATGGAGTAGATGCCCGGCAGGTCCGCCACCTCCACGCCCTTTTCCCCTCGCAGCTGGCCCACCTTCTGGTCCACCGTGACGCCGGGGAAGTTGCCCACGTGCTGGTTGGAGCCGGTGAGCTGGTTGAAGAGGGTGGTTTTGCCGCAGTTTTGGTTGCCGGCCAGCGCGAAGATCATAGGCCCTCCTCCCTGGCGTCCATGGTGATTTTTTCCGCGTCGGCCAGCCGAAGGGTTAGCGCATACCCCCGCAGCCGCAGCTCAATGGGGTCGCCCATGGGGGCGATCTTGCGTACTGTTACGGCGGTGCCGGGAATCAGCCCCATGTCCAGAAGCCGGCAGCGCAGCGGGCCCTCGCCGCCCACAGCGGTGATTTTGGCCGTCCGGCCCACGGGCAGGCGGTCTAATGTCATGACTCCATTCCACCTTTCCGGGCGGCGCAGACCCGCCCGCACACGATTCCAAAGGAGAGCAGCTGCGCCAGGGCCACCCGGACGATCTGCAGTTCGTCCGCGCCGCCGGCGCTGAGCACGTGGAGGAGGTTGGTGGCGACCAGGTTGTTGAACAGGTGGTCCCCCAGCCCCATCCAGATACTGTCCCGCCGCCGCAACCAGGCCCACTTGAGTCCCATCAGCCCCGAGAGGACCACGTAGCCTGCTCCCAGCAGGGCGGCGTCCGCCGCCGTGCGCCGCACTGCCTCGCCCGAGAGGGAAAAGCCGCTGACATACACTGCCAGCCGCGGCGCGCCGCCCCGCAGGGTCAGCACCGCGCACTCCGCGGCGAAGCCCGCCGCAAAGCATCCCAGGCCCAGCCCCAGGCCGCGGAGGAACTCCCCGCCGCCGCGGCGCGAAAATCCGAATGTCCCGCCACGTAAGCCCCGCCCGGCGCTTCTCCATTGGGCATTGCTCCTTTGTTTCAGAGTACCTTCCTTCGGAGGAATTGTCAATAGGATTTCCGTCAAACTATGGCCGGAAAACCCACGGATTTTCGTCATTTTTTTCCGCGCCGGCGGCGAACTCCGGCAGCGCCGCCAGTGCCCGGGGGAGAATGCCCCGGAGATGGGCGATGGCGACGCCGTAGTTGGTGAAGGGGACGTCCCCGGCGGCCTCCAGCCGGGCCTGGAGCGCCCGGGGCGTAAGCATGCAGCCGCCGCAGTGGAGTACCAGGGCGCAGGGCGTCAGATCCGCGGGAAAATCGCGGCCCGAGACGGCCTGGAACCGGAGGTCCCGTCCGGTGCGCGCCCGCAGCAGGCGGGGCAGCTGCACGGTGCCGATATCCTCGCACTGGCGGTGGTGCGTGCAGCCCTCGGCGACGAGGACGGTGTCGCCGTCCCGCAGGCGGTCGATGGCCGCCGCGCCGCGGACCGCCGTCTTGAGGAAACCCTTGTACCGGGCCATGAGGATGGAGAAGGAGGTCAGCGGCACCGCCGCCGGCGTGGCCGCGGCCACGGGGCCAAAGACCTGGCTGTCGGCGACCACCAGGGCCGGCAGGGCAGGGAGCTTTTCCAGAAACTGGACGTACTCTGTATCCCGCACCGTCAGCGCCGCCGCGCCGGCCTCCAGGAGATCGCGGATCACCTGCTGCTGCGGCAGGATCAGCCGGCCCTTGGGGGCGGACCGGTCCAGGGGGACCACCAGCACCGCCAGCTCCCCCGGGCGCAGCAGGTCTCCCGCCAGCCGCCCCGGAGGCGTCCGGTCCGGCAGCAGGCGGGCCAGACGCTCCTTGAGAGCCGCGATGCCCGCCCCGGTCCTGGCGCTGACGGCCAGGCCGTCCGCCGGGGCCGGATGGAGGTCGGCTTTGTTGTAGACCTTGAGCCAGGGGAGGCCCCGGGCCTCCAGCAGGGCGATGAGCTGCCGGTCGGCGTCCGCCGCCGGGCCGTCCAGCACCAGCACGGCGCAGTCTGCCCGCGCCAGGACGGCCCGGGTCCGCTCCACCCGCAGCGCGCCCAGATCGCCCTCGTCGTCGAAGCCTGGGGTGTCCAGGAGCACCACCGGCCCCAGGGGAAGCAGCTCCATGGCCTTGGCTACGGGGTCGGTGGTGGTGCCCGCCACCGGGGAGACCACCGAGAGCGCCTGCCCTGCCACGGCGTTGACCAGACTGGATTTTCCGGCGTTGCGCCGGCCGAAGAAGCCGATGTGGACGCGCTCGCCGGAGGGTGGTTCGTGGAGGGTGGTCATGGATTGTCAGCCCCCTCTCCCCGCCAGCGGACCAGGATGGCCGCGGCCTGCGCCCGGGTGGCAGGGGCCTGAGGCGTCAGGCGGCCCCGGTCGCCCTGGAGGAGCTTTTGGGTCACCGCCCAGGCCATGGCGTCCCGGGCGTAGGTACTGACGGCGTCCGCGTCGGAAAAGCCTGCCAGCGGGCGGGCGGAGAGACTGCTGCCCAGCCGTTGGGCGGCGCGGTGGAGCAGAACCGCCAGCTGCTCCCGGGTCACAGGGGCGTCCGGGTCGAAGCGCCCGCCGCCGACGCCGGCGGCCAGACCACAGGCGGCGGCGCTGGCGATCTCGGCCTCGGCCCAGTGGCCCCGGGTGTCAGAAAACGCCCCGCGGCCTGATGCCGCCGGCAGCGCCAGCACCCGCGCAAGCAGCGCCGCCGCCTCGGCCCGGGTCAGGGGCCGGTCGGGGGCGAAGGCGTTGGGGGAGACGCCGCGCATCCAGCCCCGCTCCGCCGCGGCGATCACGTCCGGTACGGCCCAGTGGCCCTGGAGGTCCTGGAAGGGGAAGTGGTTGAGCCAGAGGCTGAAATAGTCCCAGAGGCCCTCCGTCTCCTGTCCCAGCCGCCAGCCGCCGGCCCCCTTGAGGCCGTACTGGTCCACCAGGGACAGCAGCGCCTTTTTGGCGGTCTCGTCCTCATACCAGATGATGTACTGTCCCGGCGTCACGGGGATGCCGGCCACGGTGTCGCCGCTTTTGGTCACCTGAATGGCGGCGTAGGCCGAGCCGCTCCCGTCCCGGCGGACCCGGCCGTCATGGCGGGTGATCAGGTCCTGGATCTGGCGGTCCCCCAGGCCCTGGCCGGTGAGGTTATCGCCGCCGTCGCGCCAGATGCGGCCGAAGAAGGGGATGCCCAGCACCAGCTTTTCCGGAGGGACGTCCTGCAGGGCGTTTTGGATGGCGGCCTCGACGAAGGCATAGCTGGCCACGGGGCCGGGGGTACTGCCGCGGTAGTGCTCGTCGTAGGCCATGAGCATGAGATAGTCGGCAGCTTCAGCCAGGGCGGCGCAGTCATAGGAGCCGTGCCACCCGACGGTGAGGCCGCGGGGATTGGCGGGGATGGCCACGGCGACGGTTTTCTCCGGCGGCAGGGCCTGCCGGACCAGCCGGACCAGCTCGGTGTGGGCGTCGCGGTGGTCCGGCGTGAGGTTTTCCAGGTCCAGGTGGACGCCGTCCAGGTTATAGTCCGCCACAGCTTGGGCCAGCTCCGCGGCCAGGGCCTCGGGGCGGGCCACAGCGGCCTCGGCGCGGGCGCGGTCCCAGCTGTTGCTCAGGAGCGGGACGACGCGCAGTCCCTGGGCATGGAGGTCCCGGACGGTCTGGCGCGTCAGGGCCGGCTCCACGGTGAGCGTGCCCTCAGGCGTCAGGGAGAGGCCCACCAGCGCGGCCTCCTGGAGGCTGGATTGGGCAGATGCCAGGGCAGCGGGACTGTAGAGGTAGCCCATGGCAAAGCGGGCTGCGGCAGCCGGCGCTGCCAGCAGCAGGCAGAGGCACAGCGCCAGGGCGGCGGGGCGGAAAAAGCGGGTCAAGGCGATCACTCCTTTGGAATGGGTTGTCTCCATTATACGGGAAAACTGCCAAAGGTTCCAGGAGTAATTTCTGCCACGCCGCCGCTTTTTCAAGCGCCGGCCCCTGCTTTTTGCCTTTTTCGAGGGGGAGAGATTTACAAAAAAGTGCAGACGGCTTGCAAAGCGAATCGCACTAGGGCGCTGGCGGAGGATATTGGCAGTCGGACGGCGTGGTGCTGCCGGTGTGACTGCGGGCGGGATACGGCGGTCAAAAGCAACCGTCTGTGCGGCGGACGGACGGTCAGCTGCGGCTGTGTCGGCCCCGGCTGATTCATAGACCACATCAGGAAAGGGGGAAGCGCGATGGAACAGGAGGTCCCACCCCGGGCAGGCCCCGCTGCCGGCGGCGTCAACGGCGGCGGGCGGACAGACTGCGGACGCGTTTGGCAAACCAGCGGAAACGCTGGGACCGTAAAGCCAGAGGCTAACCGTTGTCAACCTCCACAAAGTGAAGGGTGCGAAGAAATGCGCGCTGTTTTCGCTGGAGGCCCCAGGCCGCAAATGGGAAAAGAGGTGATTGTGGTGAGAGCCTTGACGCTGGAGGACTGACGGAAAATTGAATTGCTGTGGCGGCGCAGCGCTTCCCCGGTGAAGATTGCCGCAGAACTGGAAATCAAGCAGTGTATCGTCAATATGGAGCTGAAAGGAGACCAGGAGACAGACGGAGCGGGTGCCGTGGTGCTGGACGGGAACTTCCAGCCTGCGTACAGCGCCTGGACAATAGTCAACAAAGCGGACAAGCGAAATTATAGGCAGCTGGAACGAATTTCAGCCTGATTGGGAGACAGGCCATGATTGTGGGAGTGAGGCCTGCGGGAGTGATAGAAGGCGGAGGCATAGGACACCAGACTGAGCTTGACTTGTTCAGACAGTTTGGAAGCTGCGGCGGTCCAGCTTCTCTTTTTTCAAATATTTGAAAAAGCACTCCAGACTGTCTGCTTCATCATTTACTGTGATAAGCTGACAATACTGCAATAAAAAGGCACATAACAGAAGAAAATTACCGGGAAAACACAACAAGTGCTTTTCCGGTAATTTATATCATTTTACATATCGTAGAAAAATCTTAAGAAAATTCGTAGAGAAAACGGAGATAAGGCATGATATAATCTTATGTACTATACGGAATTAGGGGCAGCAAAAATGAGTATCAACATTTTAGTGGTAGATGATGAAAAAGAGCTGGCTGATGTCATAGAGCTTTACCTTACCAACGACGGCTATACTGTCCACAAATGCTGCACCGGCGCAGAGGCCCTGGACTGTATCGCACATACGGATTTAGACTTGGCAATATTGGATGTTATGCTCCCTGACGCAGACGGCTTTCAAATCTGCAAAAAAATCAGGGAGAAGTCCTATTATCCTGTTATTATGCTCACGGCAAAGGTGGCTGACGGGGACAAGATCATGGGCTTGACAATCGGAGCTGACGATTACATCACAAAGCCGTTTAACCCTTTGGAGGTTGTCGCCAGAGTAAAGACACAGCTCCGGAGATATTTGCACTACAACAATTCGCGTCCAAAACAAGAAGAACCGGCGCATGAATATGATATTCGTGGGCTTATCATCAATAAAGATAACCACAAGTGCTTTTTATTCGGGAAGGAATTGCAGTTGACCC
>JAAWBZ010000305.1 GCA_022792945.1 Oscillospiraceae bacterium
ACCTACTTCAGCAACGGCGAGGACGGCAGCCAGACCGTCTACAACCCCGGCGAGTACCTGGTCATCGAGGAGGGCGGCAAGTATGGCTTCGGCCACATCGAGTACCTGCCCGTCCTGCCCGACGTGGGCGAGATGGACGCCTGGGCCCACCCGGAGGTGGTGGCCGCCATTGAGGAAAACCTGGTGCCCACCTATTTGCAGAACCTGTACCTGAACAACATCACCCGGGAGGAGTTCTGCGACCTGGTCATCCAGGCCATCCAGGAGGTGCTGGGCCAGGACATCGAGGACGTGGTCAAGGCCCAGACCGGCAAGGACCTGTCCGCCTGGCAGAAGGAGTACCCCTTCACCGACTCCTCCAGCTCCACCGTGGAGGCGGCCTACGCCCTGGGCATCGCCTCCGGCCGGGGCAGCGGCGTCTTTGACCCCTACGCCACCATCACCCGGCAGGAGGCCGCCGCCCTGCTGATGCGCTCGGCCAAGGTGCTGGGCATGGACACCGAAAGCCCCGAGAGCGCCGGCTATACCGACGGGGACCAGGTGGGCGTGTGGTTCAAGGACGCGGTGGACTTTGTCCATCAGATCAACGTGATGGGCGGCACCGGCGGCAACAGCTTCTCCCCCCTGGGCACCTACACCCGGGAGCAGTCCTTTATGACCATCTACCGGCTGTTCCAGGCCGTGGCAGGCGAAGAATAACCCCCTTTCCCAGCCAGCGCGAAGGCCCCGCCGCAAGGCGGGGCTTTTTTTCGTCCCCCATCTGTGGTATACTGGGACTATCAGTTATAGGGGGAGTGGTTTTATGAAACGCTGTACCGGCCTGCTGGCCCTGCTGCTGGCGGCGGCGCTGCTCTGCGGCGGCTGCCAGCCCGACCCGCCCCGGCCGGAGGCCTCCCCCGCCCTGGCGGTCAGCGCCCAGGAGGCCGGCCGCCTGGCCGACGCCCAGCTGGGCCTGCTGGCGGATCTGGTCACCCCCCTGGAGCGGGAGCGGGTGGTCTCCCTGCTGCTCTCCCTGATCCCCCTGCGGCAGGCCCGGCTGGAGGACGGCGTCTGGGAGAAATCCGGCGAGGAGGCCCGGCTGGTCCAGCAGCTCAACCGGCTCTATGAGCGGTACACCGTCAAGTACCTGGGCCACGGCGGCACCTGGGGCTACGGCAGCCCGGCGGAAAAGACCCTGGCCGAGTATAAGATTGTCAACGGGGAGAGCCTCAGCCTCATCACCGACTACGGCTCCGCCCAGTACGGCCGGGCGGACTACGAGGCCCTGTGGGCCCAGATGCGGGCCATGCTGCCGGAGGACGCCTTCCGGCTCTTCTCCCGGTTCGTGGTATTCACCGACGGCCCGGACGAGACCCTGGCCT
>JAAWBZ010000109.1 GCA_022792945.1 Oscillospiraceae bacterium
CTGCAATGCTTGGAGGCAAGTTTGATGTAAAACTGCCCATTAAGAAATAAAAACAAAAGAGCTAACTGGCCCAATCAAAACCAGTTAGCTCTTTCCCTATGAATAATGAAAAAATGTTGCCAAATCGTTGCCACAGAGGGGTCTAAGCCTTGAAAAACCCAGTCATATCAAGGCTTTTCCGTCCTCTGAAATCACTCCCACTCAATCGTAGCCACTGGCTTTGGCGACAGGTCGTACAAAACGCGGCAGACGCCGGGGACTTCGTTGAGGATCCTTTGGGTGATCTTCTGCAAAATCGTCCAGGGCAGCTCCGGGACGGTGGCGGCCATGGCGTCCACGGTGTTGACACAACGGAGGATCACCGGCCAGTCAAAGGCGCGCTTGCCATCGCGCACGCCTGTCGAGCGGAAGTCCGGCACCACGGTGAAGAACTGCCAGATCTTCTTTTGCAGGCCCGCTGCGGCGATCTCCTCGCGCAAAATCGCGTCGGACTCGCGCAGGGCGGCCAGACGGTCCCGTGTGATGGCACCCAGGCAGCGGACGCCCAGGCCCGGCCCCGGGAAGGGCTGGCGCTCCACCATGCTCTCCGGCAGACCCAGGGCCTTGCCCACCACCCGGACCTCGTCCTTGAACAGCAGGCGCACCGGCTCCACCAGCTCGAACTGCAAATCCTCCGGCAGGCCGCCTACATTGTGATGCGCCTTGACGCCGTGGCTCTCCAGAATGTCGGGATAAATGGTGCCCTGGGCCAGGAAATCGATGCCCTCCAGCTTGCGGGCCTCCTCCTCGAAAACCTTGATGAACTCGCCGCCGATGATCTTGCGCTTGCGCTCCGGCTCGTCCACGCCCGCCAGCAGGTCCAGGAAGCGGTCCGTGGCGTCGACGTAGATGAGGTTGGCGTCCATCTGGCCGCGGAAGACCGAGAGGACCTGCTCGCTCTCGCCCTTGCGCATGAGGCCGTGGTTGACGTGGACGCAGACCAGCTGCTTGCCGATGGCGCGGATCAGCAGCGCCGCCACGACGGACGAATCCACGCCGCCGGAGAGCGCCAGCAGCACCTTCTTATCGCCCACCCGGGCGCGGACGGCCGCCACCTGCTCGTCGATGAACGCCTGAGCCAGCTCCGGGGTGGTGATCCGCTGCATTTCGGCGGGGCGCGTGTTGTTGTCCATATTGGGAACCTCCATTTTTCATAGTTTTTCTCTATGATACCACAGACCGGCGCGGTTTGCAATTCCGGTGTGACGATCTGCCGCGTCAGTCCGGTACATGGACGTCCCGGGGCTGGGCAGGGCCATGCAAGGGCGAGACGTTGGTGCCGTCCTGCAGCGGCATAGCCTGGGGCGTACCCAGGACGATTACCTGGTATTGCGGGTAGGCGTTCACACTGCTGGGATCAGCACCCATCATGGCACAGACCTCCTGGTCCGTATGGGTATCGATGGTCCCGGCAAAGACAATACGGTTTCCGTCGGTGGGGACTGCCGGCGGTTCCAGTTCGGCCGGCGCCTCCGGCGCGGTCCGGTTCTCCGGGTATTGCAGGTCTCCGGTATCGTGCCAATCCAGCTCCGTCACCGGCGTTTCCGAAGTGGACCGTGCGGAAAGGGAATCCCCGTTCCAAATAATAGCGGCTGTGGTGCGTATTGCCGGCGAGCTGGCTGGTCGCGACCAGTCCTTGACCATCCACGGGAAGACAGGGTCAGCAGCAGCGCCGTGAGCCGCTGTCTCTTCACTTCCGCAGGTCGCGCACCGTGCCGCGCTCCACCAGCACGGCGGGGAGCAGATTCACCGCCTGACAGTCCTCGCCGTTGATCAGCTGGCATAGGACCTCCACCGCCCGGCGGCCCAGCAGCTCCTTGTCAAAGGACATGGTGGTCAGGGGCGGGTCCGTGTAGCGGGAAACCAGCAAATCGTCCAGGCTGATGACCGAGATATCGTGGGGGATGCGCAGACCCCGGGCTTTGGCGCAGCGGATGGCGTCGATGGCGAAGGGGTCTCCGGCGCAGAGGAACGCCGTGGGCAGCCACGGGCACTGGAGCAGCTGCTCGATGCTGTCCGCCGCCGAGGTCTCGGCAAAGGGGATGCTGGGCATCCACGCCGGGTTGCACACCAGCTCCTCGTCCCGCAGCGCCGCGGCGTAGCCGCCGAAGGTGCTCTGGTGGAACTCCTGGGGCGTCTGGGGGCCGATAAAGCCGATCTCCGTGTGGCCCCGGCGGCACAGGTGCATGGTGGCGTCGTAGGCGGCCTGAAAGTAGTCCACCTCCACCAGGGGCAGCGCGCCGTCGTGGGGGATATGGGAGTCGGCGCAGATAAAGGGAATCTTCTCCCGCTGGAGCTGGGCGATGAACGACGGGTCCTCGATCTGGCTGAGGATGACGCCGTCGCAGTCCTTGCTGCGCACCGACTCCATCAGCTGGTCGCTGTCCATGGAGTTGTCCACAAAGGTGAAGATTACGCTGTAGCCCAGGGCCTTGCTGGCCTTGAAGACACCGTAGAGGATCTCCAGGGCGAACTGGTTGAACAGGTCGTACTCGTACCAGTGCAGCACCACATGCAGGGTGAAGCTCTTGCCCAGGTTCAGCCGCCGGGTGTGGACGTTGGGTGTGAAGCCGGTGCGCTGGATGATGTCCTGGATACGCTGGCGGGTGGCCTCGCTGACGCCGCCGCGGCCGTTGAGAACAAAGGATACGGCGGTGGTGGACACCCCGGCCATGCGGGCGATATCCCGGATGGTGAGATTGGACATGGCAGTGCCTCCCTGATGGCATAAGATGTCCTTATTATAAACCGCTTTAGTTTGAAAGGCAAGCGCCCGGGCGATTTTTTTCATCTTCCGCCCGGCGGCGTCTGGCCGGGGCGGAGAAGGGTGGATACTAAAATAAACAGGTTTAGAAACCGGAAAACTGGCGGAAATCTTAGCGGTTGTGCTGGTGTTTTTTCGTAATGATTTGTGAATCATGACAAAAATACCCCGGGGCGTGAACTAAACAGCTAAAATTGATTGACAGGCCAGAGGAAAAAGATTATGCTTGCTTTATCAGTTTAGTAACGTGCCGGGGGCGAAGCCGGCCGGCGCGGTGCGGAGCAGGAGGAGGAAGCAAGCTCATGTCTGAAAAACTTGCCATTTACGGCGGCCCCAAGGCCAAAACAACACCCAACATCCCCATGTATCCCGGCGGTCTGGAGATCGGCGAGGAGGAGAAGAAGCAGGTGCTGGAGGTGCTGGACACCAAATATCTTTTCCGCTACTACGGCCCCGCCGGGGTGGAGTCCAAGGTGCGGCTGTTTGAGAACGGCTTCAAGGAGAAGATGGGGGCCAAGTACGCCCTGGCCACCAGCAGCTGTACCGGCGCGCTGGTCTCGGCCCTGGTGGCCTGCGGCATCGGCCCGGGCGACGAGGTGATCGTCACCGGCTATACGTTCTTTGCCTCCTGCGCTGCGGCGGTGGCGGCCAAGGCCATCCCGGTGATCGCGGAGATCGACGAGACGCTGACCATGGATGTGGCCGACATGGAGAAGAAGATCACCCCCGCCACCAAGGGCATCGTGGCGGTGCACATGCGCGGCATGCCCTGCGACATGGACGCGGTGATGGCGGTGGCCAGGAAGCACAACCTCCGGGTCATCGAGGACTGTGCCCAGGCCTGCGGCGCGACGTACAAGGGGCAGTATGTGGGCACCTTTGGGGACTGCGGCTGCTTCTCCTTCCAGTACCACAAGACCATCACCGCCGGCGAGGGCGGCATGATCCTCACCAACGACGCCCGGCTCTACGACCGCTGCTGCAGCTACCACGACACCGCCGCCTGCTGGCGTCCGGACCGGTTCGCCGAGCAGCGCTTCGAGGGCGAGCTGTTCTGCGGCTCCAACTTCCGCATGAGTGAGCTGACCGGCGCAGTGATGCTGGCGCAGCTGGGCAGGCTGGACCGGCTCAACGCCGCCATGCGCAGCCACCAGCGGCGGATCATCGATCAAATTCAGGACACCAGGGGCATCCGGATCCGCCCCGCCACCGATCCCGAGGGCGATACGGGGATCTGCCTCATGTTCTTCCTGGACGCGCCGGAGAAGGTGGGTCCCTTCGTGGAGGCGCTGAAGGCCGAGGGCGTGGACGCGGCGGGCGTATTCAACTCCGGCATTCCCGACTGGCACATCTACGCCCACTGGAAGCACGTCATCCAGAAGAAGGCCCCCACGGCGGTGACCTGCCCCTGGGAGTGCCCGTACCACAAGGGCCCCAGCGTGGAATACACCCCCGACATGAACCCCAACACCCTGGCGTACCTGGGCCGCGTGGTGCACCTGGACATTCCGGCGCAGATGACCGACGAGGACTGCGACATGATTGCCAAGGCCATCAATAAGGTAGCCGCGGTCCTGGCGTGAGAAGGGGAGAGGGCCTTGGTTTTTAAGGACATCAACTGCGGCTTCTACGCCAGCCGCCGGCCCCTGCAGTACGCCTGCACCCACGATGAGGTGGCAAAGACGGCGGAGGCCAACGGCATCACGGCCCGGGCTATCTACAACCTGGACAAGGCGGCGGACGCCAACGGCGTGACGCGGCGCTATGCCGCGGCCTCCGGCGGGCGGGAGTATCCGGTGTACCGCCTGATGCCGCCGGCCTACCCGGAGGAGAGCTTTACCCGGGAGGCCCTGGAGCGGGCGGCAGGGGAGGAGCGGGCGCTTTTCCGCGTCCACCCCGCGGTCTACGCCGCGCCGCTGCACGTGTGGATGTACGACTGGATGCTGGATGTGCTCACCGAGAGCCGCGCGCCGCTGCTGGTGTCCCTCCAGGAGCTGGACCTGCGGGACGCGGCGGCGGTCAAGACCGCGTATCCCGAGCTGCGCCTGGTTATCACCAACACCGACCAGTGGCTCAACCGCCAGTATGTGCGCTTCGCGCAGTATTTTCCCCATGTGTATTTCGACACCTCCAACACCATCGAATACTACGGCATTGAGAACATGACCGGCATTCTGGGGGCGGAGCGGTTCCTCTTCGGCACCAACATGCCGGAGAAGGAGCCGTATGACAAGCTGTTCCAGGTGCTCTGCTGTGAGCTTGCCCAGGAGCAGAAGGAGCTGATCGCCCACGGCAATTTTGAGAGACTGGTGGAGACACGCGCATGAATATCAAAGAAAGTGTTCTGGCGGGCCGCCTGCCCGCGGGCCTGCGGATCTTCGACGGCCACGCCCACCTGGGCGACGGTGAGCAGGGCGGCGCGTACATCCGCAGCCTCCCGGTGGCCGAGAGCCTGCGCCTGAGCCGCAGGATCGGCATCGGCGCCCTGGCCGCCAGCGGCCTCAAGTGCATCAGCGGCGAGGCGCCGGCGGGCAACGAGCGGATGATGGAGCTGGCACGGGAATTTCCCGGCTATGTGTACGTCTCTATCTTCTACGACCCGCATTTTCACGACCCCTGTATGGCCCAGCTGGTGAAATACCGTCAGGACCCGGCGGTGGTGGGCGTGAAAATCCACCCCCGGGACACCGGCACCTCCATCGCCTCGGCGGACTATGACCGGCTGTACGAGTACTGCGCGGCCCGGGGAATCCTGGTGGCCTGCCACACCTGGGAGACGGAGCCGGCCAACAATCCGGCGGACTTTGCGCCGGTGCTGGAGCGGTTCCCGGAGTTAAAGCTGCAGCTGTGCCACATGGGCGGCACCTACCGCGGGTGCCTGGACTCCCTGCGCCTGGCCAACCGGTTTCCCAACGTCTACCTGGACTTCAACGGCTCGCTCTACTCCCGCATCTGGCTGGAGGAGCTGGTGCGCCAGGCGCCGCTGGAGCGGTTCGTGTTCGGCACCGACCAGACCTTCAACGACCCACGGATCATGGTGGGCCGCGTGCTGCTCAGCGACCTGGAGGACCGGGAGAAGGAGCAGCTGCTCTGCGTCAACTTCGAGCGGCTGCTGGAGCGGACGCTGATCCCATGAAAAACGCGCCGCCGCACCTTGGTGCGGCGGCGCTCTGAATTAGACATACCAGTTCATAATCTCCTGGAGCAGCCGCCGGTAGCGTCCGGCGGACTCCCGGGTGATGAGGGGAGCCTCCAGCCGCACCTGAGCGGGGAAGGGGTTGCCCCGGAGGATGGCGTCCAGGGCCATGACGCTGTTTTGAGTTTCCTCATAGATGGGCTGGGCCACAAAGGCCTGAATCTCGCCCGCGTCCAGGAGGTCCAGCGTCTCCTCGGTGTAGTCGGTGCCGATGATCAGCAGGTCGTCGCGGCCCAGGCGGCGCTTGGCCGCAGCCCAGTTGGCGCAGGCGCCGCCGGCGGTGGTAAAAACGCCCACCAGGTCCGGATGAGCCTCCATCAGCTCTGCGGCCAGCTGGACATTGGCGGCGGTGTAGTGGGCGATCTGGAGGTCGCGCAGGTCGTTGAACACCCGCAGGCGGGGGCAGAGTCGCGCCAGTTGGCGGGTAATCTCCTGGGTGATGCCGCTCTCCAGCGGGTTGTCGCCGGACTGGGAGAGGACTACGGAGCCGGCGCGGTCCTGCAAGGACTGCGCGAAGAACGCGGCCACGTCCCGGCCCACGGAGATGGGGTCCTCGGTGATGCTGCACTGGAAGCCGCTGCGCTCCGGCACCGGCGGCAGGCCGTGAAGCCCCACCACCGGGATGCCGGCGTCCTGGAGCAGGCGGATGGCCTCGGGCACCATGAGCCACACGGCCACGCCGTCCACGTCCATGTCCAGAAGGGGCCGCACCGACTCGGTGAAGGAGGCGTTGTCGTCCCCGGCGGTGCCCACCACCTCGGCCTGGTAGCCCATCTGCTGCACGCTGTTGAGGAAGCCCGCCCGGGCCACCCGCATGATGGGATGGTCCTTGAGGTAGAGGGCGATGGCCAGCTTCTTCTTGGACGGGTCAAAGCGGGGCGCGCCGGCGCTGGCGCCGTCGGTCACGGACCCCGGCGGGATCAGCAGGTCGGCGGCGCGGTAGGGCTGACGCTGACAGGCCACCGCCGCGGCCTCGGCGGCCAGCTGGCCGCGGTTGAGGCTAAGGTGGGTGAAGGAAAAGCCTGGATGCGCCGACGTCTCGCCCTCCACCAGCGCCGCCACCGACACGTCCTCCGGCACGCACAGCCCCGCCGCGCGCAGGTGGTCCACCGCGTGGACCGCCGCCAGGTCGGAGGTGCAGAGGATGGCCGAGACGTTGTGCTGCTTGAGGATATCGGGGAAGTGGGACCAGACGTTGGGGTCCGTGCGGACGTCCAGAATGATCTGGTCCGGGTGGATGATGAGCTTACGCTCCAGGAGCAGCCGCTGAAAGCCGTTAAAACAGATTAAACTTTTACTGGCTGGCAGCTCCTCGTTGAGGTAGAGGAAGTTCCGGTGTCCCAGCCGCGCGATGTGGCGGGTGAGGAGGTACGCCGCCCCGGCGTAGTCCAGGCGGATGTTGAGGAACGGCTTGCGGCAGTGATCCCGGTCCAGCACCAGGAGCTGCGGGACCGTCTGGGCCAGCTGGTCCAGCACCGTCCGCTCGGCCTCGCCCAGCACCGCCAGCAGCTCACACCCGCTCAGCCGCCCCTCCGGGTCCTGCAGGAGCTGCGGGAGCGTCCAGATCTGCACGCCGCAGCCCTCCTCCAGCAGCCGGGAGAGCAGGGCGGGGAGCAGACGCTCACCCTCGGGCCCCAGCGCCACGGCGACGGCAGCGGCGCTTCCGGCCCGCAGCCGCGTCGGGGGCTTGTAGTTCAGCTCCCGGACAATGTTGAGGATATGGGCGCGCGTGGCGTCGGAGATGCCCTTTTTCCCGTGGATGGCAATGGATACGGCAGCCTGTGAGACGCCGGCCCGCAGGGCGATATCTTTATTGGTAACCTTTCCCATCCATATCCTCCTTTTTATAGTTCATCGCTACGATTATATCCGCAAATCCGACGGAATACAAGTGCGCGCCGGCTTTTCTTTGGAAACTTTCCGTGCCGGGGTCAGGTTCAGTCTAACAAAAAGGGAACTAAAAATCAATCAGAAATACTAAACATATAGTAAATTCAATTTATTTTTGAGAACCAGAAAAAATATTTAATATTTATTTCATAACTTAACATCGGTTTTAGTTCAAATTAAACCGGATAATTACGATTTATAACAAATAAATAAAGAAATTATACGAAAATAGCCCCGTACATTTGGCAATAAGTCACATTGTCAAAATTGCTGAAATGTGATAAATTTTAGAGGACGATTCACAAAGCGCCGTCCCCCTTTCAGGTGAGTAACCGGAACGCCCGGTGAAAAATATACCCGATGCGCCGCCGGACGCCCCGGCGGGGCGACTTATGAAGGAGGAACACAATGAAGAAGTACATCGCATTGCTCCTGGCGCTGGTTCTGGCCCTGGGTCTGGCGGCCTGCGGCGGAGACGACGGCGGGACGCCGGCCAGCAGCGATCAGCCCGCGGCCTCCGGCAATGCCGGCGGCCAGACCGACGACGCGGCGTCCGCCGGGAAGGACGATCCCGCGCCCGCCCCCGCAGACGGCGCCATGACCGAGGCGGAGGCCTGGGCCGCCGCCGAGGCCGGCACTCTGGAGGCTGATCCCAAGGCCGGCTACGAGTACAGCGACTCCACCGGCCTCTGGTATTACAGCAACTACCCCAACTACAAGGACTTCAAGGCCGACGGCAAGGTCAAGGTTGCGTTTGTGTGCAAGTTTGCCAGCGCCTGGTTCGTGCCCAAGGCGGATTCCCTGGGCGAGACCGTCAAGGGGGCGGGCTATGAGTACCTGTTCATCGACGCCAGCTCCGACGAGCAGGCCTGGCTGGACGGCATTCAGAACATCATCAACCAGGACTTTGACGCCGTGGTTATGACTCCGGTCAACACCGCGCTGCTGCCCGACGCCATCGCCATGCTTCAGGACGCGGGTATCGCGTACCTGACCACCGACGATCCCGGCGCGGACGCCTACGGCTTCTATTCTCCCCATTACGGCCTGGACGACTACTACCTGCACAACGAGCTGGGCAAGTACGTGGCCGGCAAGATCGCCGAGCGGAATTTCTTTGACGGCGTCAACGACGACTATTCCAATTTCCTCTTCGTCCTCCAGGACAGCCCCTCTGTCGAGGCCATTCACAACCGCAACGTGGGCTTCTACGAGGCCATCATGGAGGCCTATCCCGATATCCCCGAGGACCGCATCATTTGGCTCGACTGCGGCGGCTCCCTCTCCGATGAGGTCATGGAGAAGTTCTCCTCCACCCTGCAGGCCAACATCGGCACTGTGGACAAGTGGCTCATCTCCGCGGGCGGCGCGGACAGCGTGGTTCCCTCCGTCACGCTTTTCAAGGAGCAGGGCGTGGACCTGAGCAATACCATCATTGCCGACTGCTTCTCCACCGGCAACCCCTATGAGCTGATGCTCCAGGACGACGCGGTGAAGAACTGCTGCTTCGGCGTGGGCCTGGCCTCGGCCCCCTCGGGCGTGGGCATGGGCGAGATTATCATCGATCTGGTGGAGAACGGCACGCCTATTCCCGGCTTCACCGGCTATGATCTGATCGTAGTGGACGCCGACAGCGTCCAGGAGATTTACGACACCTATTATTGATCCGGAGGATCCCTGTTCGATTCGCGGCATGACCAGCGCGCGCGGGGGGCGGCCGTATCGCCGCTCCCCGCGTTCCTGCATCCCGCCGCCGGGATCGACGGCAGGAAACCATCACCCGTCCGGCCCGTCCGGGCGGAGGAGCGTATTGCGGGGTTTGAATATGAGCGAAGATATCATTTTACGAGCGGAAAACATTGTCAAGAGCTTTTATGGAAACCGTGTGCTGGACGGTGTGGAAATCTCCCTGCGGGCGGGGAAGGTCCACGCCCTGTGCGGGGAGAACGGCGCGGGCAAGTCCACACTTCTCAAGATCATTACGGGCCTGTACACCAAGGACGCAGGCACGATCTATATGGACGGCAGGGAAATCGAGGTCACCAGCGTGGAGACCGCCAGGAAATACGGCATCCACGTGGTGCCCCAGGAGATGCAGATGCTCCGGGACCTGAGCGTGGCCGAGAACATCTTCCTGGGTGAGCCGCCCCGGACCAGATTGGGTACCATCGACTGGAAAACCATGTACCGCCGGGCCAACGAGGTCAAGGGCCTCCTGGGCAAGCATGGCGAGAGCATCGACGTCCGCGCCAAGGCGGGCGACCTGGGCATGGGCGCGTGGCAGCTGATCGAGATCATGCGTGCCTTCACCAGCGACAATCTGCGGGTCATCGCTTTCGATGAGCCCACCTCGTCCCTGTCCGACAGCGAGGTGGAGGCACTGTTTGCTCTGATCCGGGATCTCCGGAGCCGCGGCATCGCCGTTGTCTACGTCAGCCACCGGATGAAGGAGATTTTCCAGCTGTGCGACGAGGTCTCCATCTTCCGCGACGGCCAGTACATCGGCACCCGCGCCGTGGCCGAGACCACCAACGATGAGCTGATCTCCATGATGATCGGCCGCGGGCTGAACCTCTTCGGGGAGAAGAAGGCGTCGGCGGTCCGCGAGGAGGTGGCGCTGAAGGCCGAGGGCTTTTCCCACGGGAAGGACTACCAGGACGTGTCCCTCTGCGTCCACCGGGGCGAAATTCTGGGGATGTACGGCCTGGTGGGCGCGGGGCGGACGGAGTTTGTCCGGGGCCTCTTCGGCGCGGACCGGCGGGACAGCGGCACGGTGGAAATTCATGGAAAGCCCGTGGAGATCCAATCGCCCCGGCAGGCCATCAAGGCCGGCATCGGCCTGGTGACGGAGAACCGCCGGGAAGAGGGGCTGATGCTGGGGGCCTCCCTCAAATGGAATCTCTCCATGACTAATTTCCCAGCCATCCAGGACAAGCTGAAAAACCTGCGCATGAAAAAGGAGCGGCACTACGCCGCCGAGGGCATGCAGATCTTCCGCGTCAAGGCCACCGGCAGCCATATGGCCGCCGGCGGGCTCTCCGGCGGCAACCAGCAGAAGGTGGTCCTGGCCAAGTGGGTCATGGCGGACTGCGAGATCCTCATCGTGGACGAGCCGACCCGCGGCATCGACGTGGGCGCCAAGGCGGAGGTCTATCAGGCACTGCGCCAGCTGGCGGAGGAGGGCAAGGCCATCATCATGGTCTCCTCGGAGCTGCCGGAGATTCTGGGTGTCAGCGACCGGATTGTGGTCATGTGCGAGGGCCGCGTCACTGCGGAGCTGGAGAACCGGGATCTCACCGAGGAGGACGTGATCCAGTATGCGTTCTCGTCCTAGACCGGCGGAAAGGGGAGTCAATATGTCTCAAGAAATTCAAAAGCCGGCCAGACGGCTCAGCCGCGACCAGCGGCAGAATCTCATTATTGTCCTGGCCTTCGTGGCGCTGATGCTGATATTCGGCGTCCTCTCGCCCTATTTCCTCAAGCCCGCCAATCTGGCGGCCCTGCTGGTGGCTGCGGTGCCCCTGGGGCTGATCGGCATTGGGGAGTGCGGCTGCCTGCTGACCGGCGCGTTTGATATGTCGGTGGGCATGGTGGCGTCCCTGGCGGGCGTCATCTGGACCATGCTGATCACAAAGGCGGGCATGCCTACCTACGCGGCGTTTTCCCTGGGGCTGCTGTTCGGCGTGCTCTCGGGGCTGTTCGCGGGGGTATCGGTGGCGTTCCTGAGAATGCCGGCATGGATGGCGACCTACGCGCTGTTCCAGATCTGGAAAGGCGTTATCTACATCCTCACCAACGGCGAGGCCATCCGCATGACCACCTATACCGACTTCAAGTACCTGGGCCAGCACAAGCTCTTCGGCACGCCCATCACCTGGGCGGTGGTCATCATGCTGCTGGCGTTTGTGGCGATGTATTTCATTCTGCGCTTTACCAAGCTGGGCCGCGACCTCTTTGTGGTGGGCGGCAACATCGAGGCGGCGCGGAACGTGGGCATCCGCGTCCGTTTTGCCCAGACCTTCGTGTTTGTGCTCAGCGGCGCGCTCTCGGCCCTGGCGGGACTGCTGTTCGCCTCCCGGTCCGGCTCGGGCCAGCCGGTGATCGGCGACCTGTACGCCATGCAGGCCATTGCCGGCGCCGTGGTAGGTGGGACCTCCATGGCCGGCGGTAGGGCCAATATGGCTATGACCTTCGTGGGCATCCTCATCGTGGTGTGCCTGCAGAACGGCTTGAACATGGTGGGCGTGCCCAGCTTCTATCAGCACATTGCCACCGGCGCGATCCTGGTCCTGGCCATCCTGGTACAGACCGAACGCCCGAAGTGACCGGGAGAAAGGATGGAATGAAATGCAGGCTTCCAAACAACGAAAACTCAGCCGGGAGCAGCTCCAGCCCGTCATCATCGTCCTGACGCTGATTGTGGCGTGCCTGGCGTTCTCGCTGGTCAACCGCAGCTTCCTCACCGGCTCCAATCTCCACAGCATCCTCCTCACCGCGGTGCCTGTGGGCCTCATCGCCATCGGCGAGTGTGCGTGCATCATGGCCGGCTACTTTGATATGTCCGTGGGCATGGTGGCGGCCATGGGCGGCCTGACGGCAGCCTTCATCATGCGCGCCGGCCTGTCGGTGGGTCTGGCGGTGCTGGGCGGCCTGGGCGTGGGTCTGGCATGCGGACTGCTGGCGGGACTGTGTGTGTCCGTGCTGAACATGAACGCCTTTATCACCACCTTCGCCCTTCAGTCGGCCTACCGCGGCATCATCTACATCTTCACCGACGGCTTCCCCGTCTCCATGTTCGGCGAGGAGTACGCCGCATTCACCCGCTGGGGCCAGCTGAAGGTCTTTGGGGCCGTCCAGTTCCCCATTGTGGCGCTGGTGGTGATCTATGTGCTGCTGGCGCTGTTCCTCAAGTACCGGAAGCTGGGCCGCAGCATCTACCTGGTGGGCAGCAACCAGAAGTGCGCCCACATCTGCGGTATTCACGTCCGGATGGTGCAGCTGTTCATCTTCCTGCTGTGTGACGTGCTGGCGGCGGCGGCGGGGATGCTCTATGCCAGCCGTGTGGCCTCGGCGCAGCCGTTCATGGGTGAGCTGATGCCCATGGAGGCCATTGCGGCCACCATTGTCGGCGGAACCTCCATGGCCGGCGGCAAGGGCAATCTGGCGCTGACGTTCATCGGCGTGCTGGTGATCTATGTGGTGAAGAACGGCCTCATCATGGCAGGACTTCCGGACTTCTACCAGTATATCGCCATCGGCGTGATCCTCTATCTGGCGGTACTCGCCCAGGTGGAGCATAAAAAGAACTGACGAAACGAGGTATTTCCATGAATATTCTGGCAATCGGCGCCCATCCCGACGACGTGGAGACCATGTGCGCCGGCACCCTGGCCAAATACGCCGCCCAGGGCCACAAGGTCTTTATCGCCACCGCCACCAACGGCAACATCGGCTCGGCCACCCTCTCCATGGAGGAGATCGCCAGGGTGCGCAAGCAGGAGGCGGCAAACTCCGCCGCCATCATCGGCGCGGAGTACATCTGCCTGGACTACGACGACGAGATGTTCTTCGAGGAGCCGCGCAAGACGCGCCTGGACTTTATCAACCTGGTGCGCCACTGCAGGGCCGACGTGATCTTCACCCACAACCCCCACGACTATAACCCGGACCACGAGCTGACCAGCAAGATCATCAACGACATCGCGGTCATGATCCCCATCGCTCACCTCAAGACCGAGGCGCCGCCCTACAGCGTGATCCCCTCCATCTGGTACTTTGAGACGGCCAACTCCATGGGCTTCGTTCCCACGGACTATGTGGACATTACGGACTTCTATGAGACGAAGATGAGGATGCTCGCCTGTATGGACAGCCAGAAGCAGTGGATGGTGGACAACTACGCCGCCCTGGGCGGCGACACCGACCGCTTTTTCGACACCATCCGCATCACCTCGGAGTTCCGCGGCATGCAGGCCGGGTGCAAGTACGCCGAGGGCTTCATCCGCGCCCTGGACGGCTACCGCACCCGGATGACCGAGCGGGTGCTGCCGTAATTTTTCAAAAAGCTTGACGAATCGGAGGTATTTGACTATGGCAGGCGGACCTGGCTCCTATGTATTGGGAGCGGAAGAAAAAAAGGAACTGATGGACGTCATCGAGAGCGGCAACCTGTTCCGCTACGGCGTCCCGGGGGTGGACGGCTTCCAGGCGAAGGTGGCTGCCTTTGAAAAGGAAATGGCCGAGCGCCTGGGCCACAGGCACGTGGTGGCCACCAGCTCCGGCACCGGCTCGCTCCAGTGCTGCCTGGCGGCGCTGGGCATCGGCGCGGGGGATGAGGTGATCGTGCCGGGGTATACCTTCATCGCCTCCATCTCCACCATTATCCTGGCCAATGCCGTGCCGGTGCTGGCGGAGGTGGACGAGTCGCTGACCATCGACCCCACGAAGCTGGAGGCCCTCATCACCCCCAGAACCAAGGCCATTATGCCGGTCCATATGCTGGGCAACCCCTGCGACATGGACGCTATTATGGCGATTGCCAGGAAGCACGGCCTCTATGTCATCGAGGACTGCTGCCAGGCCGTGGGCGCATCCTACAAGGGCCGCCGGGCGGGGACCATCGGCGACATGGGCGCGTACTCCCTCAATGTGTTCAAGACCATCACCACCGGCGACGGCGGCTTTGTGGGCACCTCCGACGACGAGCTGTACGAGCGCGCCTTCGGCTTCCACGACCAGGGCCACAAGCCCAGCCGCATGGGCGTGGAGGTGGGCAACCGCTCCATCGTGGGCATGAACCTGCGCATGAACGAGCTGACCGGCGCCGTGGCCGTGGCCCAGGGCCGGAAGCTGGACGGCATCCTGGAGCTGCTGCGCAAGAAGAAGGCTCTGCTCAAGGACCAGCTCCAGGGCCTGCCGGGCCTGGGCTTCCGCCGGATCAACGATCCCGGCGAGTGCGCCACCCTTCTGACGCTCCTCTTTGAGACGAAGGAGAGAGCGGAGAAATTCTGCGAGGCTCTGGGCACCGCGCCCATTGCAAATTCCGGCTGGCACGTCTATAATAATATGGAGCAGGTGCTGAACAAGGTCACGGCCACCAAGGCCAACTGTCCTTATGACTGCCCCCGCTATGAGACCAAGGTGGAGTACCGCAGGCATATGCTGCCCCAGACCGACGATATTCTCCAGCGCGCCGTGAACATCTCCGTGGGCGTGGTGGACAAGGGGCTGGGCTCCGGCTGCGGCATCAACATCCACTCCACCGATGAGGAGATTGCGGCCACCGCCGCGAAGCTCCGGGACGTGATCGCATCGCTGTAGGCGGCGCAGAAGGGGAGGACTTATGCAGAAAATCAGAACCGCCGTGGTAGGCTGCGGCAGCATCAGCGACATTTACATGACCAACATCACCGGCGGCAAATTTGAGATCCTGGAGCTGGCGGGGTGCAGCGACCTGGTGACAGAGCGCATGACGCGCAGCACCGAAAAGTTCGGCATCCGGGCCATGACGCTGGAGGAGATCTGCGCCGATGAGACCATCGATATGGTCATCTGCCTCACCACGCCCGCGGCCCACTATCCTATCATCAAGCAGTGCCTCCAGGCGGGCAAGCACGTCTTTTCCGAGAAGATGATCGCTGTGGAGCTGTGGCAGGGTCAGGAGCTGGTGCAGCTGGCCAACGAGAGGGGCCTGCACCTGGGCGTCGCGCCTGACACCTTCCTGGGCGCCAGCGTACAGACGGCCAGGTACATCGTGGACGCCGGCCTCATTGGGACACCGCTGTCCTGCCGCGCCTCCATCAGCCGCAACTACGCCATCTACGGCGAGTTTCTGACCCACCTCTATAAGAAGGGGGCGGGCATCGGCTTTGATATGGGCGGGTACTACCTGACGGCCCTGGCGGCCATCCTGGGTCCGGCCAAGTCCATCAGCGCCTACACCGCCGTCCACCAGCCCGACCGCGTCAACACCCGCATCGGCGCGCCGGACTATGGCAAGGCGTACACCCTTGAGGTCCCCAACGTCCTCACTGCTGCCATGCAGTATGAGAGCGGCGTCCTGGGTACGCTGCACATGAACTCCGACTGCATCCTGGACGAGACATATGGGCTGGAAATTTACGGCACCGACGGGATCCTCTATATGGGCAACCCCAACGAGTTCGGAAATCCCGTCTACCTCCAAAAGACCATGGGTGAGCGGGTGGAATTTCCCCTGACCCACGGCTTCGCGGACAACGCCCGGGGCCTGGGCGCGGCGGAGATGGCCTGGTCCATCGCCGCGGGACGGAATCACCGGGCCAGCAAGGAGATGGCCTACCATGTGTTCGAGATGATGCACGGCGTCATGCTCAGCGCAGCCAAGGGCGCGCCCTACCGGATGCAGTCCACCTTCGAGACGCCCAAGGCGCTGCCCGCCGGGTACATGGGCGACGGCGGCTGGACGCGGAAGGAAGAGAGCGCGCTGATTTGAGAAACAGGGGATGAGGCCATGAAATGCAGCGTGAATCAGGACCCGGCGCGCGGCCGCATCCTCTGGATGACCGACGGAAGGACCCGGGTGGGCGCGGCACTGGACTACGGTATCCGCATTCTGCACCTGTCGTGCGAGGGGATGGAGAACCTCTTCTACCAGCAGCCGCCCGACGGCCGCGACGGCCTTACCACGGAGCAGGGCTGGCGCATCCGGGGCGGGCACCGGCTGTGGCTCTCGCCGGAGAGCGAAAAGACGTACTGGCCCGACAACGAGCCGGTGCGCTGGGAGCGGCGCGGTGGCGCGGTGGTGCTGACCCAGCCGCCGGACGCGGCCCTGGGCCTGCGCAAGTCCATCCGCATCGCTTTCCTGCCCGACGGGCAGGTGGAGCTGGAGCACCGGGTGGAGAACACGGCGCGTTTGAGCTTACGCGGCGCGCTGTGGGGGGTGAACACCTTGGACGGCGGCGGTACGGCGCGCATTCCCTTCGGCGGCGCGGCGGGGAGCGCCTACCGGCCCCACAGCCTGGTGTCACTGTGGGGGGACACCTCCCTGGGCGACAAGCGGCTGGAGTTCCGTCCGGGCAGCCTGACGGTACGGCATCGGCCTTTGGAGGCGTACTGCAAGCTGGGCCTCTACTGCCGGGCGGGGACGGCGGTGCTGGAGAACAAGGGTCAGCGGCTGATCCTGGGCTTTGGCGCCGGCACGCCGGAGGCGTATCCGGACCTGGGGTGCAATTTTGAGGTTTATTTAAACCAGTGGTTCCTGGAGCTGGAGACCCTCGGCCCCGTGCAGAGGATTGCCCCGGGCCAGCAGGCGTCCCACGTGGAGCGCTGGCGGGTAGAACGGTTGTAACGTGCTTTTGGTATGTGCACGCTCCTTTTGCGGTACACTAAGACCGCGAGAGGAGGGAGCGCAATGAAGAAGAAACGGCAGGAGGACCCCATGGAGGCCGCCATGCAGCTGACGGATTTCAGCGCGGACGCCACGGATCCTATGGGAAGCTACACCGGCATTCCGCTGGAGCCTGACGAGGTGCCGGTGCAGGATGCGGACGATCTTTAAACTTGAAATGTCTGTCACGGGAGCGCCGGGGAAACCCCTTGATAAGGGCTCCCCTGGCCCCCTCCTGATCCTTCTGAACGATTTGGGGTTTCGCCGTTGGCGGGCGGCGGCCAGAGGCGTTGCCTCTGGACTCTACGCCTTTGAAAAGACCGGCGAAACTTTTATTTGGGGTGCGTGCGGAAGCGCGCACCCTACTTTTGATTGCAAGAAGCGCCGCGGCGTGTTACAATAGGGGCGACATCTTTTGCGAGGGGGTGAACGCCGTGCGCCGTCTGGCTTGGTTTGAGGCCGGCCTCTGCGGGGCGCTGCTGGTGTTTGCCCTGGGGCTTCCGGTGCGCTGGGCGGTTGCGGCGGCGGGGGCTGCGGCGCTGCTTGGCGCCGGGGCCCTGCTGCTGCGGCGGGACGGTCTGCGGCGGGCCGCGGCGGTGCTGCTGGGCCTGGGCGTGGGCTTTGGCTGGGCGGCGGGAGAGTGGGCCGTGCGCGCGCGGCCGCTGGACGCCTGGGACGGCAAGGAGGCTTCCGTCTGGGCGCGGGCGGCGGACTACACCCGCCCTTCCGCCTACGGTACGGTTACGGAGGTGACGTTTTCCCTGGATGGGCGGACCTGCCGGGGGGTGCTCTACAGCCGGGAGGTCCCGGCGCTGACCCCCGGTGACTGGATCGGCGGCTCGCTGCGCCTGCGGCGCACCGGCGGGACCTGGGGCGCGGAGGGCAGCGGCTACGGCGCGCAGGGATACGACTTTCAGGCCAGCCTGCGGGGGGAGGCGAAGGTCCGGCGGTGCCGGACGCGGCCCCTCTCCGCCCTGCCGGCGGTGGTTTCCGAGGACCTCCGGGCACAGCTGCGCACGCGCCTGCCGGGAGAGGCGGGCGGCTTCGCCGCGGCGCTGCTGACCGGGGACAAGAGCGGACTTTCTCCCTCGTTTTTGCAGCAGATGACCCTGTCCGGCAGCCGCCATCTGGCGGCGGTCTCGGGGATGCACCTGAGCATCCTGGCGGGGGCACTGGTGCTGGCGCTGGGCGGACGGCGGCGGCTGGCGGCGGTATTGGGAATCCCCCTGGTGTGGGGCTTCGCGCTGGTGGCGGGCATGATGCCCTCGGCGGTCCGCGCGGCGGTGATGCAGAGCTTTCTGCTGCTGGCCCCGCTGCTGCGGCGGGAGAACGACCCGCCCACCGCGGTGCTGACGGCGCTGACGCTGATCCTGCTGCCGAACCCCCGGGCGGTCCTGGATACGGGCCTGCAGCTGTCCTTCGCGGCGGTAGCCAGCGTGTTCCTGCTGTCCGGGCGTATCCTGCGGCGGCTGGAGGGGACGTGGTGCGGCGCGCTGCGCCGCAGAGTCCGATTTCTGGGCGCACTGGTCCATACGGTGCTCAGCGGCATGGCGGCAGCGCTGGCGGTGCTGCCCATGACGCTGCCGTTGAGCCTTCTGCATTTCGGCTCCGTCTCCCTAGCCGCGCCTTTGGCGGGCGCGCTTCTGGCGCCGCTGATCCCGGTGTGCTTCCTGCTGGCCCTGGGTACGGCGGCGGCGGGGTTGGTCTGGGCGCCCTTGGGAGCCGCACTGGCCTGGCCGCTTCTGTGGGGTGTGCGGGCGTGTATGGCGGTGATCCGGTGGACGGCACGGCTGCCCTTCGCGGCGGTGCCGGCGCGAAGCGGCTATTTTGTATGCTTTCTTCTGGCCGTCTTTCTCCTGGCGCTCCACGGCGCGGTGTCGGACCAGCGGTGCAGCGCGTGGGTGCGCGGTGGCTGCTTGGCGAGCTTGTTTGCAGTCTGCTGGCTGCTGGAGTCGGCGGAGTACGACCGGGCGGATCTCTCGGTGACGCTGCTGGACGTGGGACAGGGCCAGTGCGCGTATGTGGAGTCCAAGGGCCGCGGCGCGCTTTACGACTGCGGCGGGCGCTACGACGCAGCCCTGCGGGCGACGCTGCTGCTGGAGAGCCGGGGCGGGCTGGACTTCATCGCGGTGAGCCACTACGACGAGGACCACGCCGGCGGCGTGGCGGCGCTGCTGCGCACCGTGCCGGTGGGGACGGTGTTCCTGCCGGAGACGCCGGATGACCGGGGCGTCCAGAAGGAGATTTTGGAGGCCGCGGAGGCTGTGGGATGCCGGGCGGTCTTTGTGACGGAGGACCTGTCCGTGGCCTTGGGCGGAGCCGAGGCGCGGCTGTTCGCGCCGCTGGAGGCCACGGCGGACAACGCCGGGAGTATGGCGGCCCACTTCCGGGTCGGAGACTTTGACGTGCTGTTCACCGGCGACCTGAGCGCCGCGGCGGAGACGCGCCTCCTGATGCGGCAGCGCCTGCCGGAGGTGGAGGTGCTCATTGCGGGACACCACGGCGCAGCCGGCTCTACAGGGGCGGCGATACTGCGGCATCTGACGCCGGAGATCGTGCTGATTTCCGTAGGCGCGGACAATCCCTTCGGCCACCCCAGCGAGGAGGCCCTGGCGCGTCTGGCCGGAAGCGGCGCGGCGGTCTACCGCACGGACCAGTGCGGCGATATCACCGTCAGGAGGTGAGGAACATGGTGAAAAAACAGGCGGAGAACGAGGCGTATCAGCGGCTCAAGGCCGATTTGAAGGCGGGGACGCTGCGAGCCTGCTATCTCCTCTACGGCGAGGAGGGATATCTCCGGGACTACTACTGCGAGCGCATGCGGAAAAAGCTCCTGCAGGGCCCCGCCGAGGCGTTCAACTACCACCGCTTTTCCCGGGAAAACCTGGACTGGAACCAGGTGGCGGCGGCGGTGGAGGCGGTGCCGATGCTGGCGGAGCGGTCGCTGGTGGAGGTGGACGACGTCGATCCTTATCAGGAGCCGGCCGGCGCGCGCGAGCAAATTACCGCTCTGCTGGAGGATCTGCCGGACCACTGCTGTCTGGTGTTCCGCTTTGACACCGTGCCCTTCCGTCCGGACAAGCGGCTGAAAAGGCTCCACGCCGCCGTGTCGGCCCACGCGCAGGCGGTGGAGTTCCAGAAGCAGTCGGGGCCGGAGCTGCGGGCCTGGACCCGGCGGCAGGCCCTGGCCGCGGGGAAGGACATGGACAACGCGGCCTGCGACCATCTGGCGTTTCTGACCGACCATTCCCTCCAGGCCATGGCCTCGGAGCTGCAAAAGCTGACGGCCTACGCCGAGGGGCCGCTGATTACCAGGCAGGACATCGACGCGGTGGTGGAGCCGACGCTCACGGCGGTGAGTTTTGACATCTCCAACGCCGTGGCCGGCGGGGACTATGAGCGGGCGCTGGGGAAGCTGCGGGATCTGCTGGCTATGCAGCAGGACCCAATTCTGCTGCTGGGCGCGGTGGCCTCGCAGCTGCGCAGGCTCCTGTGCGCCAAGGTGCTCTCGGAGCACGGCAGGGGGGCGGAGGCGCTGCAGCGCCTGTGCGGCCTGGGCAGCTATCCGGCGCGGCTGGCTATGGACGCGGCGCGGCGGATGCGCCGGGAGTTCTGCGAGAGGGCGGTCCTCCTGTGCCTGGAGACCGACCGGCAGCTGAAAACCTCCTACGACGATCCCCGGCGGCTCCTGGAGCTGCTGCTCATCCGCCTGGCGGGGGAGGCGGGGACATGATCCGGGTACGGCAGGCCATTGTGGTGGAGGGGCGGTATGACAAGAATGCGCTCCGGCAGGTGGTGGACGCGCCCATCTTCGAGACGAACGGCTTCGGCATCCTCAAGGACAAGCGGAAGCTGGCCTTTCTCCGGGAGGTGGCGGCGCGCCGCGGCCTCATTATCTTCACCGATGCCGACGGGGCGGGGCTGGTGATCCGCAACTACCTCAAGGGCGCGCTGCCCAAAAACCAGGTGCTCCACGCCTACATCCCCGACGTCCCCGGCAAGGAGCGGCGCAAGCGCGCCCCGGGTAAGGAAGGGAAGCTGGGGGTGGAGGGCATGGCGCCGGAGATTCTCATTGAGGCCCTCCGCCGCGCCGGCGCGGACCTCTCAGACGGGGCGGCGGAGTCGCGGGGCGCGCCCATCACCAGGGCTGACCTCTATGAGCTGGGCTTCTCCGGCCGGCAGGACAGCGCGGCCCGGCGGACGGAGCTCCAGCGGGCGTTGTCCCTCCCGGAGAACCTGGGGGCGGGGGCGCTGCTGGACGCGCTGAACCTCCTGTTTACCAGAGACGAATTTTTAACGCGATATCAAAGGAGTTTCCCATGATTGACATATCCGTACAGGACTTGGTCAAGTCCTACGACGTGGACGTGAACCTGCTGGACGGTCTCACCTTCGACGTCCGCCAGGGGGAGCGCGTGGCGATCCTCGGGCGCAACGGGGCAGGGAAGTCCACCCTCTTTAAAATCCTCACCGGTGAGATCGGCTGCGACACCGGGGAGATTCATATTGCGCCGGGAAAAAAGCTGGGCCTGATCTCCCAGATCCCGGTTTATCCGCCGGAGTACACTGCCGGGGACGTGCTGCGCGCGGCCTTCCGCCGGCTGCAAAAGCTCCGGACGCGCATGAGCGCCCTGGAGGCCGAAATGGCCGGCGGCGAGGCGTCCAAAGCGGTGCTGCAGGAGTACGACAGCCTCAGCCAGCGGTTTGCCGCCGAGGGCGGCTACGAGATGGATGTGGAGACGGAAAAGACCTGCAACGGTCTGGGCATTCCCCAGGATCTGCGGGCGCGGCGCTTCTCGGCGCTCTCCGGCGGCGAAAAGACCCGGGTGAACCTGGCGCGGCTGCTGCTGGAGCGGACCGAAATCCTCCTGCTGGACGAGCCCACCAACCACCTGGACCTGCGGAGCGTGGAGTGGCTGGAGGAATACCTGCTGCGCTTCAAGGGGACAGTGCTGGCCATCTCCCACGACCGGTATTTTCTCGACCGCGTCGCCCAGCGGGTCATCGAGCTGCGGGGCGGCAAGGCGGAGTTCTACAGCGGCAACTACAGCTTCTACGTGGAGGAAAAGACCCGGCGCTATGAGCTGCAATGGAAGCAGTACGAACAGGAACAGGCGAAGATCAAGCAGCTGAGCTACACCGTCGAGCGCATGAAGGGCTGGGGCATCAACAACCGCGCCCTCTACCGCCGCGCCATGTCCATCCAGCACCGCATAGAGCGCATCGAAAAGACCGAGCGGCCCCAGAGTGAGCGGCGCATGCGGGCCTCTTTCGCCGAAAAAGAGTTCTTCGGCGACGAGGTGCTGAAGATCAAGGGCCTCACCAAGTCCTTCGGCCCGCGGACGCTGTTCTCCGGGACCGAGCTTCTGGTGGAGGGCGGTGAGCGCATCGCCCTGCTGGGGGACAACGGTACGGGCAAATCCACATTCTTAAAAATCCTCATGGGTGAGGAGCCGCCCACCGGCGGGCGGCTGCGCTACGGGCCGTCGGTAAAGGCGGCGTATCTGCCGCAGATCATCCACTTTGACCACCCGGAGCGCTCGCTGCTGGACACCATGCTCTACGAGAAAAACTGCTCCACCCAAATGGCCCGGGACCGGCTGGGGGCTTTCCTCTTTCAGGGAGAGGATGTGTTCAAGCCGGTGGGCAGCCTCTCCGGCGGCGAGCAGTCTCGGCTGCGGCTGTGCATGCTCATGGATGAGAAAATGAACTTCCTCATCCTCGACGAGCCGACGAACCACCTGGATATTGCCTCCCGGGAGTGGATGGAGGGGGCCCTGGACGAGTATGAGGGGACTCTGCTGTTCGTCTCCCACGACCGGTACTTTGTGGACCGCTTCGCCACGCGCATTTGGGACCTGCGGGACGGGGCCATCCACGACTACCCCTGCGGCTACGCCAAGTACCGCGCCATCCGCGCCCGGGAGCAGGAGGCAAAAGCCCCGCCAAAGCCCGCGGAGAAGAAGCCTGAGCGGCGGGAGAAGCCCCGGGGTACGAAAAATCTGGAAAAGCAGCTGACCCGCCTGGAGCGGGAGGTGGAGAAGCAGGAGGCGGCGGTGGCGGCCTTCGAGCCGCTGATTGAGGCAGCAGCCAGCGACTATGTGGAGCTGGGACGGCTGATGGGCGAAAAGGAGCAGGCCGAGGCGCAGCTGGCTCAGCTGTATGGCCGGTGGGAAGCGCTGTCCCTGGAGATGGAGGGCATGGAATGAAGCGGAAACGCCTTTGGGCCGGCCTCACGCTGCTGGCGCTGGCGGCGGTTTTCCTCCTGATCCCTACAAATTACGCCATGACGGGGCTGGTCTTGGGGGGCTATGGCACGCTGTGTCTGGCCGACTGGTGGTGCGCGCGGCAGGGCTGGCGCCGGGGGTGGCACTGGGCCATCGTGGCAGTGGGCGCGGCGGTGTTCGCGGTACTGGCGGCGGCGACGGCCTGGATTCTCAGCCAGGGCCGCAGCCAGTGGGACGCGGCGCGGCAGGCGGACTATGCGGTGGTGTTGGGCGCGCAGGTGCGGGGGGATCAGCCCTCCCGGACGCTGCGGGAGCGGCTGGAGCTGACGCGGCGGTTTCTGGCGGAAAATCCCGCCGCCGTGGTGATCGTCTCCGGCGGGCAGGGGCCGGACGAGGCGGTGACGGAGGCCTCGGCCATGTACGCCTACCTGGAGGCGTCCGGCGCGGACATGCGCCGGGTCTACAAGGAAGAGGAGGCCCACGACACGCGGCAGAACCTGCAATACGCCGCGGCCCTGGCGGTGGAGCTGGGCCTGGACCCGGCGCGGCCGGTGATCATCACCAGCGACTTCCACCTGTGCCGCGCCAAGTACATCGCCGGGACGCTGGGCCTGGAGCCCTGCGGCATTGGCAGCCGGACGACGCCGTGGTATCTGGCGCTCAACTACGGCCTGCGGGAGGTGTTTGCCTTTGTCAAGGCCTGGTACGTTGCCAATTGAGCCGGCGCACTGTGAAAAACCGGCCTGGAATCCTTTGGATTCCAGGCCGGTTTGGCGTGTCTACCGGCTGCCGATCCAGCAGCACCCGCCGCCGATCACGGCGGCCAGAAGCAGAATCGCCTCCACATAGATGTTGTAGCTGCGCGTATACCGGATGACCACCGGCCCCAGCAGGTAAATGACCGCCGCAACTGCCGCAGAGATCAGCGCCCGCTTGACAGTGCTGGACATAAAACGCCTCCATTCCTCCCTATACGTTGAACAGGAAATTCACAATGTCCCCGTCCTTCATCACGTACTCCTTGCCCTCGGAGCGCACCAGACCCTTGGCCCTGGCGGCGGCCATGGAGCCGCAGGCCTGCAGATCCCCGAAGGCGATGACCTCCGCCCGGATGAAGCCGCGCTCGAAATCTGTGTGAATTTTGCCCGCCGCCTGGGGAGCCTTGGTGCCGTTTTTGATGGTCCAGGCGCGGCACTCGTCGCTGCCGGCGGTCAGGAAGGAGATCAGGCCCAGCAGGGTGTAGCTGCACTGGATCAGCTTGTCCAGGCCCGAGGAGGCGAGGCCCAGTTCCTCCATGAACAGCGCCTTTTCCTCCGGGTCGTCCAGCTCGGCGATGTCCGCCTCCAGCTTGGCGCAGATGGGCAGCACCTGGGAGCCCTCCTCCGCCGCCAGACGGCAGACCGCCTGGTAATGTGCGCTGTGCTCAGGGGTTCCCACGGCGCTCTCATCCAGGTTCGCGGCGTAGATGGTCTTTTTCAGCGTCAGCAGGTCCGACGTGGCGATCAGTGCCGCGTCGTCGGGGACGCACTCGAAGGTTCGGGCCAGCTTGCCCGCGTTGAGGTGCGCCAGCAGGTCCTGGAACAGCGAGACCTCCCGGGCGAACTTTTTGTCGCCGCCCTTCATGGCCTTCTGGGCCTTTTCGATGCGGCGCTCCACCATCTCGATGTCCGCCATAACCAGCTCCAGGTTGATGATCTCGATGTCCCGCAGCGGGTTGGTGGAGCCCTCCACATGGGTGATGTTTCCGTCGTCAAAGCAGCGGACCACATGGACGATGGCGTCGGTGGAGCGGATGTTGGAGAGGAATTTGTTGCCAAGCCCCTCGCCCTTGGACGCGCCCTTGACCAGGCCCGCGATGTCCACGAACTCGATGACCGCCGGGGTGAATTTTTTCGGCTGGTGCTGGTCCCGCAGCCACTCCAGCCGCGAATCCGGCACGGTGACCATGCCCACGTTGGGGTCTATGGTGCAGAAGGGATAGTTGGCCGCCTCGGCCCCGGCGTTGGTGATGGCGTTGAACAGGGTCGATTTCCCCACATTGGGGAGTCCCACGATTCCTAATTTCATATGTCCTCACATCTCCTTAGTTTTCAAGGGTTTGCGGCGTTTTGGAGATGGCGTTTACACCATTTATGCCGCATCGCCGTCTTTCTCGGCTTTTTCATCCTCCCCTTCCGGGGTGGACAGATTGTTGGCACGCTGCCCCTGCTCGAATTGTTTGACCCCAGCTGCCAAGGATTCGTCAGTTACATGGACATAACGATCCATAGTGGTCTTAATGCTGGCATGGCCCAACAGCTTTTGGAGTGTCTTAGGCGGCATCCCGGCCTCAATACAGCGAGTTGCATAGGTGTGCCGAAGAGCGTGCATACAGAAACGCTCGATCCCATTCTCATCACAGACCTTTCCTATTGGTAGAAGTTATGGGTGCTCCTGCAAGCCTCCGGAAATTTCTGCTGCTCCTCTACCGTAAGGAAGTGGATGTTCTCTGCTGCCCGAACAGGTTTGGTGTATCGAACTCCGTTCCTCTTGGCTGCCGTAAACATGATACCCATAGCGATATAGGTTTGCCTAATGGCCGAGCCAGCGTAGTCCTTCTCCATTCGGTTAAGCACCATCTTGCAGTGCATAGGCTTAACATCAGCAAGACGCATATCGCCCAATACAGATTTGATGTGGTGCTCGTATTGTTCCCGATAGTTCCGTTTGGTGTCAGGTGCCAGCCCTTGAAGCAATTCTGTATGCCAAAATTCAAACCACTCATCTACGGTCATGTTCGGGGAAGTAACCAGCTTGCCATGCTTATCCTGGTATTGTGCATCTTCCAGCCAGTTTCGTGCCTCGCCCAGCGCTGGTCACAAATCTTGCATAATACAAGCCGTCCTTTCTCTGACAGATGCCTTTGCCGCATTCTTTGCCCTTTAGATTGTTTCCCATAGTGGAGTTCCTTTCTGTTTCAAAGGAAAGAACCCTCATGTAACACCTACATTGTAACATGGAAGGCTCCATTTCTCAATACTGAAATTACCTTAGATGACAAGGGTTTTGCTGATGAACTCCTCGAACTCCTTGCGCTTTATCAGCTTTTTTGTGCCAACAAAGAGGACAAAGGGACCGTTTGGAGCACGAAGTAACGCGTCCAAACGGTTAATTCCGATATTACTGTACGCCGCCGCTTCTTCTTTAGTTATGGTCAATTTTTCGCTAATAGATATTGTTTTAACCTTTTTTATCCTATCACTTTCCTTTTTAATGATATATAGGCCCGTTGCAAAGCAGTTCTTCTCCCGTGTAGGCCCTGGGACGAAAGTTGTCTTGGTGGGTGACGTCGACCAGCTCCCCAGCGTGGGGGCGGGCAGCGTGTTCCGGGAGCTCATCGACTGCGGCCTGATCCCGGTGACGGTGCTGGACGAGATATTCCGTCAGGTCAAGGACAGCCGGATTGCCTACAACGCCAAGTACATCAACGAGTCCCGGACTGACTTGCTGTATGGGGAGGACTTCATCTTTGTGCGCTGCAAGACCCAAGCGGCGGCGGCGGCTCTGCTCGAAAAGACCTACCTGCGAGAAATTGCCCAGACCGGCATCGAACAGGTACAGCTCCTCTCTCCCTTCCGTTCGGACGGGGCGGCCTCTGCCGGACAGCTGAACGAGGTGATTCGGGAGCAGGTCAAACCAGGCGGCTCTGGAGTGATGGAGGCAAAGATCGGAAACCGGGTGTTCCGGGTCAACGACCGGGTGATGCAGACGAAGAACAAGGCCAATGTGTCCAATGGCGATGTGGGCTTTATCCGGGCCATCGAGCCACAGTCCTCAAATGGGGTCAGGTTGTCAACGCCAATTTGAAATTGTAACCTATAAATGAGCAAATTCAGGAATTGACGAAAGCAGTCCGGCAGAGGTGAAGGCCGATGTGGAAGGGCACAATATGGCCAAGACCGCAGGAAAAGAAGAAATGGGCAAGTGCTAAG
>JAAWBZ010000013.1 GCA_022792945.1 Oscillospiraceae bacterium
GATTCCTGCGGAAAAATTGTTTGCCAGACGAAAAAATCCCTCGCCACTGGGCACATTGCCATTTTTCAAACAAGGCCTAGCTGTACAAGCTTCTCAGACATGGTTGACAGTCTCCTCTCTGAAGGGTGTGTCGCTGCTTCTTTCTACCAGAGGACTGGAAACTATGTCCCTCTTTTGCGAAACTTATTCTACCTTATCCACTTTTCAGAACTGCCACATCGTCCTCCAGGGCCTCAACACGGCTTTTTTCGGCCACGTGCTATGGCCCTCGTAGAGCAGCTGGATTTTTGGCAGCATTTCAAAACAAATATCCCGGCGTGCCCGATAAAGCGGCACAGTGTCCGCCAAGTATTTCCCGCCGCACGCATAGAGCGCTGCGGCGCCGTACTGCTCCAGGGCAGACACGGACAGACGGGCCTGCGCCAGCTGCATGGACTGCCCCATGAGGGGTGCGTTTTTTGACAGCAGTGCGCCGATTCGTGCGCCGCACGCGGAATACCGCCTGGAAACCGAATCAATCAGGACCAAGTGTTCCGAGACGTCCTCCAGCTGTGCAAAGGACGCCGGAGGCTGTCCATCATAGACAAACTCACGGTAGACCTCGTCGCTGATCAGATAAAGGTCATGCGACTTCGCAAAATCGGCCAGGACCCGCATTTCTTCCGGCTGTAACACAACGCCGGTGGGATTGCCAGGGCTGGAGACGAGGATGGCCCGGGTGCGTTTGGTACAAGCCGCCTCCAGCTGCGTGGGCGTTGCGTACCGGCAGCCGCACTCCGGCGTTGTGGAAATGGGGCGGATGACACCGCCGGCGGCGCGGACGATGGTCTGGTAATTGGGGTAAAACGGCTCCGGATTCATGACCTCGCTGTCCGCGTCCAGAATGCAGAGCATCAGGATTTGCAGCGCCTCGCTGCCGCCGGCAGTGACAAGAACCTGTTCCGACTCCAGATGCACGCCCAGCTCTTCATAATAATCCCGGATTGCGGAGACAAGGCATGGAAGGCCGGGAGACGGCGCATAGTCCAGCACCGTGGCGTCAAAACCGCGGATCGCTGCGAAGAACTCGCCGGGCGTAGGGAGGTCCGGCTGACCGATGTTCAAGTGGTAGATCTGTTTGCCAGCCCGCTAGGCCTGGACGGCACTGGCATAAAATTTTCGCATGGGGGACAGGCTGGACCGGAGAATTCTTTGAGAAAGTTCCATCTTTTTGCTCCTTTACCTCTGAAAAGCCGGCTGGCATTTCCGTTTTGGAATGCCGGCTTTGTTTTTCAGCATGACGGAACGCTTGCACAAAGCGGCTTTTCAGTGCAGAGGCGCGAGGAGCAGATTGAGCCCGGCTTTTTGGTGCTTTTCGATGACGTCTTCGGGAATGCCGCAGTCCGTGATCACGCCAGTCACATAGGGACAGTCCGTCGGCGCAAAGGCAATGAAGGAAAGGGTGTTGAATTTAGCGGAGTCCGCCAGCACATAGCAACGCGTGCTATGCTGCATCACCAGCTCCACGATCCTCGTATTCTCCGTGGAGGTGGTCATAAGCCCCTGACTGGTGTTGACGGCATCACAGCCGATAAAGGCTTTTTTGAAATGGAAATGGTTGAGAAAGGTCTCTGTGGCGTAGCCAACGAAGTCGTTGAGCGACGGGCGAAAGCTGCCGCCCACCAGAGTCAGCTCGCAGACACCGCTGAGTAGGTGCATGACCGGCAAAGAAGTGGCGAGAACGTGCACGTTGTTGATGGAATTGTTCAAAATACGGCTCTTCAGCGTGGCTGCAAATTGGATCGTGGTGCTGCCGCTGTCAATGTACACAATGTCATTGTCCTCTACCAGGTCCGCCGCATAGGCCGCGATGGCTTGCTTCTCCCGCAGGTGAGTGATCTTGCTCATGTCAAAGAGCTGAGGATTGCCGGCCACGTTAAGCTGTATACCGCCGGTGGTACGGAGAATGAGCTTTTCATCCTCCATTTTGATCAGCAGCCTCCGGATGCTGGACTCGGAAATATTCAGAAGCTGCGCGCATTCCTGGATGGAAAGCTTGCTTTTGGTGCGGAGAGTGTCCAGCAGCAGGTGCTGGCGCATACGCTGTTTGTCCATAACTATGATAAATCCTTTCAAATCGGTTGATATTTTGAAAAGTGATTTGAAATTTAAACTCTGATAAATTCATTTTAACAGCAAATACGTGAGCCGTCAAGCAAGGCTGCGAAAAAAACAAAAAATATTGTATTATTCACGAATTCACAAAAATATCTTGAATTATTTCATGGAATATTCTCAAGCCTACGGAGGAGATCGCTTGCGCATTTCCTTGAAAATGAATATTTTAATCATAATAATGAATGAAATTATCTTTATATTGAAAAATATTTATTTAATTTTGAACAAAATAATTGACAATTTGGAGAATAGCGGTTATACTGGCGGTACAGCAGACGGAACCGCTGAAACATTGCAAGAGGAGTTACGAGGACGTAGGACATGAGTTTTGAGAGAATTGTACATACTGAAACGGATCGGCGTTTTTATGCATCGTACTTAAAAGAATTCCTGCCAGAGCATATTTTTGACGCGCATATGCACCTTTGGGAGCTGCGACACCGCAGCGGCAGCAAATACATTCGCCGCGGCGAGGATTGGGCTGAACAGGTCGAACAGGCATATCCGATGCCAATGCTTCGGGAAGATTATGACCGGCTGTTTCCGGATCAGACGCTCCGCGGCCTCATCTTCGGATGGGTGGGTGCTTCCATTAATGTGGAAGCCAATAACCGCTACGTGGGGGAGCTAGTGCGGGAGAACCCGGGGTGGTACGGGCTGGCTGTTATCTGCCCGGAATGGGACCGGGAAACAACGCTGCGGCAAATCGAGGGCAACGGCCTGCGCGGCATGAAGCCGTATATCACCTTCGCCGCGCCCGAGATCGCCACACCAGATATCACGATCTACGATATCCTGACGCCGGAGCAATGGGAGCTGGCCGATGCGCGCGGCTACGTATGCACACTGCATCTGCCCCGGCCCGGACGGCTCCACGACCCTAAAAATGTGGAGCAGCTACTGGAGATCGACCGGAAGTACCCCAACGCCCGCGTCATCGTGGCGCATATCGGGCGCTGTTACAGCAACGAAGATATGGGCGATGCCTTTGAGCAGCTGAAAGACACTAAAAACCTCTGCTTTGACTTTTCCGGCAACACCAACGCACTGGTGATCCGGCGGGCGCTGGAAATCTTCGGGCATCAGCGGATGCTCTACGGCAGCGACCTTCCCTTGACACATATCCACATGAAGCGTGTCTATCAAAACGGTCACTACCTTAACCTGATCCGCGGCGACGAGCGCCCGCAGATCAATCACGCGGCGTATATGCAGCCCATGCCGGACGCGAAAAACTATACCTACTACCTATATGAATCCATTCACGCGTTCCAGGAGGCGGCGGAGGCGCTGGGTCTGAACCGGGCGCAGGTTGAGGACGTTATGTGCCGCAACGCACTGCGTCTTTTGGAGCAGTGACTCAGAATCTGCACAAGGAGGCCCCAATGAGCGAGTATATCATCGATATGCAGCATATCAGCAAAACGTACCCTGGTGTCAGCGCCCTGCGGGACGTGCAGCTGCAGCTTCGGGAGGGAGAGGTCCACGCGCTGGTCGGTGAGAACGGCGCGGGAAAATCGACGCTGATCAAGCTGCTGGCCGGTGTCGAGGCGCCGGACGCCGGCGCGGAGATCCGGATCGGCGGCGAACTGGTGGAGCTCCGGTCGCCCATGGACGCCATTGAGTACGGCATCTCGGTGATCTACCAGGATATCAGCCTGTTCCCGAATATGACCGTGGCGGAGAATATCTGCGTCGGCCAGCGGAATCAGCGGTCTGGCCTGGTCAACTGGAAGGCGATCAACCAGACTGCCCGGCGCTGCCTGGAGGAGTTTCATGTGGAAATGGACGTCCGGGAAAACCTGGGGAATATCGGCATCGCCAAGCAGCAGATCGTAGCCATTGCCCGTGCCGTCTACTCCAACGCCAAGGTCATCATCATGGACGAACCGACAGCGTCGCTGTCCTCTGGCGAAATTCGGGTGCTCTATCGAATCATCGAGAAGCTAAAAAACAAAAAGATCTCCATTCTGTTCGTCAGCCACAAGTTTGACGAAATCTTCACGGTGTCGGACCGCGCCACGATCCTGCGGGATGGCATGTTTGTGGGCTGTGACGAAATTCAGAATCTGACTGAGCGGACGTTGGTGAAAATGATGGTGGGCCGCGACGTGGCAGTGGTCCGGCAGCAGCGGGATATCCGCACAGACAAGCTGCTGTTGGAGGTCTCCGCCCTGCATAAGGCCGGCAACTTCACCGATATCAGCTTTCAGCTGTTTCAGGGCGAGGTCCTTGGCTTGACCGGCATCGTCGGCGCGGGCCGCAGCGAGGTGGCGCGGGCAATCTACGGTGTCGAGCCGGCGGACGGCGGCGACATCTGCATCGAAGGCGAAAAAAAGCAGATTCGCAGCGCGCCGGAGGGCCTCCGGCAGGGCATCGCATATCTGCCGGAGGACCGGCGCTCCCAGGGCGTGATCCAGGCGCAGTCCATTCGCAACAATATCACCATTGCGGCACTGCGAAATCTGAAAAACAGGCTGCGCCTCCTCTCCCCGGACAAGGAGCAGACGCTGGCTGTAGAGATGATCCAGGCCGTGGACATTCGGCCGCCGGCACCGGAGATGCTGGCGGGCAAGCTGTCCGGCGGCAACCAGCAGAAGGTGGTGTTCGGCAAGTGGCTGGCAACCAACCCAAAGGTGCTGATCGTGGACGAGCCGACCGTGGGCGTGGATATCGGCGCCAAGACGGAGATTCACCGACTTTTGTGGGAAATGGCCGCCCAAGGCATCGGCATTATCATGATTTCCTCAGACTTGCCGGAGGTCCTGGCGGTGTGCAGCCGGGTTCTGGTGATGGCCCGCGGCCGGATCACCGGAGAGTTTACGGACATGGACCATGTTACGCAGGAAGCGATCATGGAAAAGGCCCTGATCGGTTAGGGGGAGGAGTCAATGAAGAAAGCAATACGATCCCGGCAGGCTACGCTGGTGCTGATGATCCTGGTGCTGGCCGCCGCTGTGTCGATCCTGTCTCCCAACTTCCGGACCTGGAGCAACTTGATAAGTATTCTGCGCAATAACACGGTTCTGGCGGTCTGTTCCCTGGGCTTGACAGTCCTTGTCATTACCGGCAATGTGGACGTGTCCACCGGCGCACAGCTGGCCGTGATCTCGGTGGCGGTGGGCAATCTGGCCTTGCAGGGGTGGGGAAGTACACCGCTTCTGATCCTGATCGCCATCGCTCTGGGCGTGGCGCTGAATCTCTTAAACGCGGTGCTCTGCATCTATACCAGGCTGTCGGCCATTATCATCACCATGGGCACCACCAGCATCTTCCGCGGCACGATCCAGCTGATTACCAACGGCTCCTGGGTCAGCGGTATTCCGCCGAAAGTGACGGGAATCTGGAAGAGCGTAGCAGGCATCCCGCTGCCCCTGTTTGTTTTTGCCGTACTGCTGACCGCTACCTGGTTCATGCTGACCAGGACGCGGTTCGGCCGCAGCATCTTTGCCGTGGGCGGCAACCGCGTGGCCGCAAAGCGCATGGGGTTTAATCAGGACCGCGTGACGCTGGGGGCGTTTGCCTACGCGGGGGGCCTGATGGGCATTGCTGCGTATCTGATGCTGGCGCTCAACGCCTCGGCGCAGCCCAGCTCCAACAACGGCTATGAGATGACCATCATCTCAGCGGTCATTCTGGGCGGCGCGGATATCAACGGTGGCCGGGCCTCGGTGTTTTCCACGGCCCTGGGCGTGCTGCTCATCGGCGTTATCAGCAATGGCATGGTGCTGGCGGGCATCAACGTCTATTTTCAGACGCTGGTGCACGGCGCGATCATTGTGGCGGCGATCACCAGCGACGCGCTGCGGCGCAACCGGGAGAGTAAAGCGCCTAGAATTGATGTGCAGGAGCCGAAAACGGGAGGAGGCGCGCAGTCATGAAACGCCTGAAAATGGAGCGCAACGACCTGGCGCTGGCCCTGGTGCTGGTGGTTCTGATTGCGGTGATGTCGATGCTCTCAGACCGCTTTCTGCGGTTCGGGAATCTGATGCAGGTCTTACAGCAGATGACGGAGCTGGGCATTCTGGCCATCGGCGGCACGGCGGTCATCATGACGGCGGGTATCGACGTCTCGGTCACCGCGGTCTCGGCCCTGACAGGTATTATGGCGGCATTCTGCTTCCGGCGCGGTCTGGGAATGGCGCCGGCCATTGCCATCGCACTGCTGACGGCCCTGTTGGCCGGCGCGCTCAACGGTCTGCTGGTCGGCGTCTGCAAAGTCAACTCGATCGTGGCAACGCTGGGCACCAAGAGCGTATTTTCCGGCTTGGCTTTGGTCATTTGCAGCGGCGCGCCCATTTCCGCCTTTTCCGACCGCTATATCTTCCTGGGGCAGGGCTCCGTGGGCGGCGTGCCGACGCAGGTATTCATCCTGCTGGCCGTTCTGGCGGCGGGGTATATCCTGACCAACAGGACGCAGCTGGGGCGCTGTCTTTCCGTCATCGGCAACAGCCCGGAGGCGGCCCGCTATTCCGGTATCCGCACCAAATGCTATACCTTTGCCGCCTATATTTTCGCGGCGCTGTGCAGCGGCATCGGCGGCATCGTGATGAGCGCCCGCGTGGCGACCGCCCGGTCTGACTTGGGCGGCACGTACCAGATGCAGGTCATCTCCGCGATCTTGCTGGGCGGAACGTCGTTCACCGGCGGACGCGGCAAGGTCATCGGGTCCGTGGTGGGCGTTCTGGTATTTGCGATCCTGTCCAACGGATTCAATCTGGCCGGCGCGTCCACCTTTATGCAGCAGATCATCAACGGTGCGCTGCTGATCGTGATCCTGGTGGTCCGCGCCGCCATGGACAACCAGAAGGAGCGGAGTATGATCCGCCAGACCAAGCAGCGAGGATGATCCCAGTTTCACAACGGGCATTGCCCGGTGAAAATATCTGAATCTGAAATGAGGGTTTGAAAATGAAAAAAATATTGAGCATTCTGATGGTCGCTGCCATGCTTCTGGCTGTATTTGCCGGCTGCGCGGACAAGGAGGCCACGGCTCCGGTCCCGGATACCGGCACCGAAGCGCCCGCACCGCCTACGGATAAGCCGGCCGGGAACCCCGATAACAGCACGCCGTCGTCCGGCAGCGGTGAGATGGCCATTGTCGCGATGGCTATGGGTATGCCGTATTTCGAGGCTATTGAGACCGGCGCGATGGCTTATGCCGCCAAGCACGGCTACAACGTTACCTTCACCGGCCCGGCCTCGGTGGACGCCGCCGCCCAGGCTAACGTGATCCAGGACCTGATCTCCAAGGGCGTTTCCGCGATCGCGGTTTCTCCTGTGGACGATGTCTCCCTGGCCTCCACGCTGAAAGAAGCCGCGGATGCCGGCATTCGCGTCATTACCTACGATCTGGACATGGCGGATCCGGCCACCCGGGAGTACTACGTTTGCAGCTGCGATAACCTGCCTATGGCTGAGCACATGGCCGAAGTGATGGCCGGTCTGCTCGACGGAGAGGGCAAGGTTGCCATTTTGGCCGGCACCGTTACCAGCAGCATTGAAAATGCCCGCATTGAGCGGATGCAGGAATATTACGCCGAGAAGTATCCAAACATTGAGATCGTCGCCGTTGCCGAGGGCCATGACGATATGCAGCAGTCCCTGGAGGCAGCCACCAATCTGATGTCGGCGCACCCGGACTTGGACGGCATCATCGCCAACTCCTCCGTCTCCGTGCCCGCCGCCGGGCAGGCAGTCACCACTGCGGGCAAAATCGGCGAGGTGAAAGTGATCGGCCTCTCCACTCCTAACGACTGCAAAGAGTTGGTGCATTCCGGCGCCATCCAGGCGGTCCAGCTGTGGGATAATATCTACTTTGGCGAAGTGGTCGTGCAGACCATGGCGGACCTGTTGGCTGGCGCGGAGATTGGCGAGGGCTATACCTTTGAGAATTTTGAGAAGGCGTATGTCACTGCCGATAACGTCATTATGCTGGGCGAGACTCTGGACTTCACCACGGAGAATATCGACAACTACGATTTTTGATCCCTCAAACGCCTGAGCAGGAGGAAAACTATGGTCAAAGAATTCAAAGAATTTCGGTTTGAACCGGCGGCATTTTTGCCGTATCGGGATCTGGAGGTGCTGGAGCGAGTACGGAATATCCGGCGCGAGGATATGGAAAAGCACTGGAATCCGGAATTTAAGATCAAGATCGTTCCGGAAGTAAACTCTGTGATGGTGGCGGACGCCTTCACACGAATCAAAATGTCAGATGACTTGGATCAGCGGGTGGTGCTGGTGTTTCCAAATCCCTGGGCGGAGTCCTACTCCAATCTGGCGACGCTGATCAATCAATTCCGCGTCAACTGCCGCAACGTCTGGACCTTCTGTGAGGACGAGTTCGCGGACCAGGACGGGAATGTGGCGCCGCTGACCTACAAGGGTGGCCTGGGGTATGCGTTTTTGCACTCCTTCTACAGCCGGATAGACCCGGACCTGCGGATGCCGGAGAATCAGTGCAACTATTTCACCACCGAGAACTACGCCTACTACAGTGACCTCATCGACGAGGCCGGTAACGGCGGCGCGGATGTCATCTACAACGGCTGCGGCTGGGCCGGACACAGCTGCTTTATCGACCCCTCGCCCGAGTATGAGACGGAGACCGCGTCCCTGGAGGAGTTTAAAAAGATAGGTTCGCGCCTGCTGACGCTGCACCCGCTCTCCATCTGCGAGAACTCCTTTATGGGCACCCTGGGCGCCAGCGGCGATGTGTTCAATGTGCCGCCCAAGGCCGTTACCATTGGCCCGCGGGATCTGCAGCACGCCAGACTGCGCTTTGATTTCCACTGCTTCACGTTCCCTGGCGGCTATTTCTCCTGGCAGCGCCTGATCTCACGTCTGGGGATTTGGGGTCCGGTGACGCCGTTGGTCCCGTATTCCCTGAACCAGGAGCTGCGCTGCAACGTCTATATCACAGAGGACATGGCGCGTCCCATCGAGTCCACACTGACGGGCTTCTAAAGCGGCCTGCGGTCGGGGCCGTATCCGGGGAGTGCCCGGATACGGCCCCGATTTTAGCTGTATCATTTTTACAGGATGGAGGAAACAGAATGTTCGTTCAGAAAGCGTATTCGCTGGAAGACCTGCTGGGCTGGGATTATATCCAGTCTGTGGTCCGCACGGCGGCAGAGGTCCTGGGGATGCCCCTTCAGCAGGCCGAGGCCCTGGCCCGGGAAAAAGTACCGTTTTGGCCGGCGTTACACAAAGAAAAATTGGAATGGCTGTCTCAGCGGGTAGGCCAGCGTGTCACGGAGCCGTTCGCGGACAAAAATCCGGGCGCTCCCACGGATGCGTTCCGCGAGGCCGCCAATTTGGCCGCAGCGCCCATGGGCGGCGCTGGCTCTTACCGGATTGGGCAGGACGGTCGCGTCTATATGGCTGCCAAGAGCGAACACTATCACATACCGCTGGGACATAATTTTCCGGGTTACCGCCTGATCACCCGCGCCCGCCAGCTGGGCATCCTCAACGCGACGCACAACAACACCCGCGGTTATATCACCCGTCTGGCTGAACGCCGCCTGGTGGCCGCGGCCAACGGAGTGGCGCCGGAGAGCGCGGAGCTGGAGGCGTTGCTGTCATCCCAGGCGCCGGACATCCTCAACCGGGTCACCAACCTGGAAACGGGCTCCCTGGCGGTGGAGGCCGGCATCAAAATGATGCTCGCGCGGTTTTATCGCCAGGACAAGACGTACAGCGCGCCGAAATATGTCGGCAAAACGCCGGTTTTCCTGGTCATGCAGGACTACACCGGCGGCAAAGAGGCCAACTATCACGGCACCACCGCCATTGCCCAGACCTTCCGGGGCATGTGGCCGGACATGTATGAAAGGCTGGAAGCCGCGGGCGTCTATAAGGTAGTCCCGGTGGCCGTCAACGATCTGGGAGATTTTGAGGCGAAGCTGCGCCAATACAATCAGGGCCTCTATAAGACTGCCGGCTTCCTCCACGAGATCATCCTCATGAATTACGGCGGGCTCCGCCTCTCCGAGGCGTTTCTCCAGCAGGCATACCGCCTGTGCCATGAAACGGATACGCCGTGCCTGGCAGACGAGATCCAGTCCTGCATGTGGTATCCGGGCATGTTCCTGTTCCGGCAGTACAGCCTTCAGCCGGACATAGTCATCATCGGCAAGGGCTTTCCCGGCGGCGAATATCCGGCATCAAAGGTCCTGGCGACGGGGGCAATGGATGGCCTTTGCCAGTTTGGTGCGCTGGTCACCAACGGTCAGGAGGAGCTGGCTAGTCTGGCGTATCTGATTACCATGCAGTTTGCGTCTGACAATGCCGGACAGATCGGGCATCTGGGCAAATTCCTGGAAGAAGAGCTGAGGAAGGTCCAACGGGAATTCCCTGATCTGGTCTTGAGGATCGAAGGCGAAGCCCACCTGAGCACACTTTTGTTTCATGATGTGGAGCGCGCGGCGGCGTTCACCAAAGCACTGAACACCGCGGGCATCGATATCAGCGCGCAGCTTTACAAGGCGGATTGCCCGCCGGCTGCGTTGCTGAAGGTGCCGGTGGTTGCGGGCGAGAAGGAGCTGCTCCGATTGACGCAGCATATCCGCCGTGTATTGTCTGCCATGGACGGGAAGGAAATGGAATGATGGAAACTGTAAAATTCGGCATCATTGGATGTGGCCTGATGGGCAAAGAATTCGCCAGCGCCGCGGCGCGCTGGCTCCATGTACGAGAATCTGTGCCAAAGCCGGAGATCCTTGCCGTCTGTGACGTCAATCCCGCCGCGGCGCAATGGTTCACAGAGGAGGTCCCATCGGTACAGTATGTATACACGGATTACAAAGAGCTTCTCCAAAATCCGGAGGTAGAGGCGGTCTACTGCGCGGTGCCCCATGTGCTCCACAAGCAGACCTATGTGGACATCATTGATGCTGGCAAGCACTTCATGGGCGAAAAGCCGTTCGGTATGGACTTGGATGCGAACCAAGCCATTCTGGATGCCTGTCAGCGCCATCCGGCGTCTGTGATTCGCTGCGCCAGCGAATTCCCCTTTTTCCCAGCGGCTCAGCTGCTGATCCGCTGGGTCCAGGAGGGGCGGTTTGGCCGTATTTTGGAAGTCCATGCAGGCCTGAACCATTCCAGCGACATGGATCGGAACAAGCCCATCAACTGGAAGCGGACCCTGAAAACAAACGGCGAATACGGCTGCATGGGGGACCTGGGCCTTCACACCCAGCATATACCATTCCGCCTGGGCTGGATCCCGCAAAACGTCTGCGCCAAGCTCTGTAAATATGTGACGGAGCGTCCGGACGGCAAGGGCGGGATGGCGCCGTGCGAGACCTGGGACAATGCCACGCTGATCTGCGACGTCCAGGCACAAACGGGAGAAGCCTTCCCCATGTTTTTGGAGATGAAGCGCATGAAGCCCGGCGCCACCAACGATTGGTATATTGAGGTAGACGGCATGGACTGCTCTGCGCGGTTTGCATCGGATGACCCTAACGCGCTGTGGTTTACCCAGGCCCACGGCCGTGAGCAGGCGTGGTGCCGCCTGGTGGTGGGCAGCAAACCCCTGTACCCGACCATCACCGGCAACATTTTTGAATTTGGCTTTTCCGATTCTATTCTGCAAATGTGGGTGGCATTTATGAAAGAAGTAGCAGGTCAAGCCCCCGGCTTCGGCTGTATCCGCCCAGAGGAAACCGCAATTTCCCACCGCCTGCATACCGCCGCGTTGGAATCTCAAAGGACTAACGCAATTGTTCCAATATAACCTTGCCAAAAAGCGTGATCAGGCAGTGAACCGTCCCAGTAAAAACGGGCAATAGACAAAGGTCCCCTGTGCAGACAAACAGACTGCACAGGGGGTCATATATGCGGAATAGCTTAAGCTGTTCCGTGGTTTTCTGGAATGTGCCGATTGCGGTCGGGCGATGTCTCGGATTGCACTCAAAGGGATTTATGATCAATGCGGGATTTAGCGGAAATTTACGCTTGACAAACCGGCGGCGGCGTGGTAGAATGCTTTTAAACCGTTGAGAAAGCGTAAGTACATCCTTTCAAACCGTACAGAGAGCCGCCGGGTGGTGCGAGGCGGTCGGGGCGTTGGATCGAATGGGCTTTTGAGGGCGAGCTGAAGGTTCAGTAGGCAAGCCGGAGGGGCACTCCGTTACCAATAGCAGCGTATGCTTGTACGCACTGAGTGGGCGCGTTTCGCGTCAAGCCGGGTGGCACCGCAAGAGTTTCGCTCTTGTCCCAGCAATGAACTATTTCATTGGGGACGGGGCGTTTTTTTCGTGCTCATCTGTCCCCGCCAACGAAAGGAGCGGCTACACATGACAGCCAATACAAAAATCCCTTACAAAATTTACCTGGAGGAGAACGAGATGCCCCAGGCGTGGTATAACGTCCGGGCCGATATGCAAAACAAACCCGCCCCCCTCCGCAACCCCGGCACCGGCCAGCCCATGACCGCCGCCGAGCTGGAGGGCGTGTTCTGCCGGGAGCTGGTCCAGCAGGAGCTGGACAACACCACCGCCTATATCCCCATCCCCCAGGAAATCCGCGATTTCTACAAGATGTACCGTCCCTCGCCCCTGGTCCGGGCCTACTGCCTGGAGGAAAAGCTCCAGACGCCGGCCAAGATCTACTATAAGTTCGAGGGCAACAACACCTCCGGCTCCCACAAGCTCAACTCCGCCATTGCCCAGGCCTACTACGCCAAGCGCCAGGGCCTCCGCGGCGTCACCACCGAGACCGGCGCGGGCCAGTGGGGCACGGCGCTGTCCATGGCCTGCGCGTACCTGGGGCTGGACTGCCAGGTGTATATGGTCAAGTGCTCCTATGAGCAAAAGCCCTTCCGCCGGGAGGTCATGCGCACCTACGGCGCCAAGGTGACACCCTCGCCCTCCAACACCACTCAGGTGGGCCGGAAAATCCTGGCCGAGCACCCGGACACCACCGGCTCTCTCGGCTGCGCCATCTCCGAGGCCGTGGAGGCCGCCGTCAGTCAGGAGGGCTACCGCTATGTCCTCGGCTCGGTGCTCAACCAGGTGCTGCTGCACCAGAGCGTCATCGGCCTGGAGACCAAGGCGGCCATGGAGAAATATGGCATCCGTGCGGATATCATCATCGGCTGCGCCGGCGGCGGCTCGAACCTTGGCGGTCTGATCTCGCCCTTCGCCGGCGAGATGCTGCGGGGTGAGCGGGACTACCGCATCATCGCCGTGGAGCCGGCCTCCTGCCCCAGCCTGACCCGGGGCAAATTTGCCTATGACTTCTGCGACACCGGCATGGTCTGCCCCCTGGCGAAGATGTACACCCTGGGCAGCGGCTTCATCCCCTCGGCCAACCACGCGGGGGGCCTGCGGTACCACGGCATGAGCGGCATCGTCAGCCAGCTCTACCACGACGGACTCCTCGAGGCCGTCAGTGTGGAGCAGACGAAGGTCTTTGAGGCGGCGGAGTACTTCGCCCGGGTGGAGGGCATCCTCCCCGCACCGGAGTCCAGCCACGCCATCCGGGTGGCCATCGACGAGGCGGTGAAGTGCCGCGAGACCGGCGAGGCCAAGACCATCGTCTTCGGCCTGACGGGCACAGGGTACTTCGACATGGTGGCGTATGAGAAGTACAACAACGGCGAGATGTCCGATCGCATTCCCACCGACGAGGAGCTGGCCGCCAGCCTGGCGCAGCTTCCCAAAGTCGCGGAATAATTGCTTTCCGCACACAGCGAGGCCTCCGGCCGCAGAGCGGCCGGGGGCCTTTTTAATGTTCGTTGAATATCTGCGCCGTGCATAGAAGCAAAAAAAGAAGATGATCTTTTTTCTTTTTGGCCTCCGCTTTCATTTCCTCGAGCTCCTCGTTGGTTGCCTCCGGTTCTTTACACAACAGTTCGACCAATTCCCAATGCCTGATCGCCCAAATCACGGCGCTTTGCGCTTCTTCGGGTAATTTTGAAATTTTTTCCAGAAGCGCATCTATTTCTTCATTCTTGTCCTGATCCATTGCTTTTGCTCCTCTCCGCATCTAAATTGCCTGGATGGTTTATCCATATCGATCCTACCACCAAAGGTGCCGCATAATTGGATAAATACATCCAGCTTTGGAAAAGAAGCAAATGATTTTATGGCTGCAGAGGCAGGGCCCTGCCGTTGAGGACAGCCTTCGCCAGGCGGTCGCCCTGGTAGCGCAGCTTCAGGGAGAAAAAGGGCGTCTCGGTCTCCAGCAGCCGCAGGAAGATTTTATCGCCCTCCCACAGCGGCAGGGCGAGCAGCGCCGATTTGTCAATCCACGCCAGCTCCCCCTCGTCGCAGGCGGCCAGGGTCCCCTCGAAGCTGCGGCAGTGGAACAGGTGCATATGCTCCCCCGGCCAGCGGTCCGAGACGAAGGTCACGATGCCGCGGTAGGCGTAGTCCACCATCCGCAGGCCCGTCTCCTCGCGCACCTCCCGCAGGGCGCAGTCCTCCGGGCTTTCGCCCTCCTCGAACTTGCCGCCTACGCCGATCCACTTGTCCCGGTTCAGGTCGCCCTCCTTCTTCACCCGGTGGAGCATCAGGTACTGCCCGTCCCGCTCCAGGTAGCATAACGTCGTCTGGATCACAAAATTACCTCCTCTCAGTCCAGCAGCGCCGCCAGAATTTCCGCTGCCGTGGGCGGGCAGCCGGGGACTGCCCGGTCCGCGCCGCGGCAGCAGTTCCCGATGCCAAGCCCCGCCGGATGCCGGCCCCGGAAGCCCTGGCCGATGGAAATTTTTCTATCATAGGCACGCCCGGTCCGTTCGCGGTACTGGTAGAGCGCCCGGATGAGGCTGCCGCAGCACGCCGAGCAGGCCGCGTCCTGCGTCACCGGGCGGGCGAGCTGGCGTACCTGCCGGCTGTCGGCCCGGTGCGCCTCCCCGGGCTGGGGCTGGTTGAGCTGGACAATGTCCGCCGGCGTCCAGGCCATCCGCCCCGCGCCGTACCGCTCCGCCAGGGGCAGGTATTCCACCTCCGCCGGCCGGAGGCCCATCAGCTCGCAGCCGTAGGCGTCCAGCTGCACCGGGTCCCGCCCCAGGTACATCCGGTTGGTGGGGACGGGGTTGCCGCCGTCCTCGAAGTTCAGATCGCCGCACAGGCTGTCCACCAGCGTCAGGTCCGGCCGCAGCGCCGAGGCCAGGGCCGCGATGGGCTGGATGAGCCCCAGGCGGTGGAACCGCCGCTTTTCCCCGTCGGGGAGACACCCCTTGAGGTTTTTCAGCGCACAGGTCATCACGGTCTGGCAGTGGCCCTTGAGCACCGGCAGGTTGATGAGGAATTCCGCCTCCAGGCACAGCCGGCAGACCTGGATGGGGCCGATGGGCGTCTCCACCGAGGCCGTCCGGTCCTCCTTGAGGTCCGCCAGCCGCGCGCCGTATTTCTCCGCCAGCCGGTCCAGTCCCGTGACGCGGAACGCCCGCCGGGTGCTGTCGCCCACCCAGGAGCCCTCGGCGATGACGATGCGCGCCGCGCCGTGGTCCCGCAGGTACTCGATCACGCCCTCGACGATGGACGTGTGGGTGGTGGCCCCCTGCTCCGGCGGGGCGGCCACGGCCAGGTTGGGCTTGAGCACCACCTCGGCCCCCCGGGGGATGGCCGCGGCGGCGTCCGCCGCCTCCAGCAGCGCGCGGGCCATGGCGCGGCCGTCCGCGCCGTAGATCACCCGGATCGTGCGTTCCTCCATACAAAATCCCTCCGTTTCTTTCCCCTATGGTACCAGAAATCTGCCCAAAACGCAAGCCGCAGCAGCACAGCCCAAATCACCCCTTGCCAAACAGCGGGACGTCTGCTATAATCGTGGAAAGCGTTATTCTGAACAAAGAATTTCGCATGACCGACATGAGAGGAGAATTTTATGAAGAAGCAAAGTTGGCTGATCCTGCTCACCGGCGTAGTGGTGGGCGCGGCGGCGCTGGCACTGACGGCGGCGGGGAACCCGGGGAACATGGGCTTCTGCATCGCCTGCTTCCTGCGGGACATCTCCGGCGCGCTGGGGCTGCACGGCGCGGCCAAGGTGCAGTACATCCGCCCAGAGATCATCGGTCTGGTGCTGGGCGCGTTTCTGGCGTCCGTGGCGGCGAAGGAGTTCAAGGGCCGGGCCGGCTCGGCCCCGGCGCTGCGGTTCGTGCTGGGCGGGTTCGTGATGGTGGGCGCGCTGGCGTTTCTGGGGTGCCCCCTGCGGATGGTGCTGCGGCTGGGCGGCGGCGACCTGACGGCCGTCGCGGGGCTGCTGGGCTTCGCGGCGGGCATCCTGGCGGGCGTCGTGTGCCTGAAGAAGGGCTTCTCCCTGGGGCGGGCCTATAAGGTCAAGACCAGCGAGGGGTTTGTGATGCCGGGCTTCGTGGTGTTCCTGCTGGTGCTGCTGCTGGCAAAGCCCGCGTTCCTCAAGCTCTCGGAGGAGGGACCCGGCTCTATGAAGGCCTTCTGGCTGATCGCCCTGGCGGCGGGCCTGGCGGTGGGCGCGCTGGCGCAGCGGAGCCGCCTGTGCATGGCCGGCGGCATCCGGGACGCGGTGATGTTCAAGGATTTTCATCTGCTCTCCGGCTTCGGGGCCATCCTGGTGACGGTGCTGGCAGGCAACCTGCTGCTGAACAGCTTCCACCCCATGGCGGCGGTGCAGCCGGTGGCGCACCACGACTATATCTGGAGCTTCCTGGGCATGGCGCTGGCCGGCTGGGGCTCGATCCTGCTGGGCGGCTGCCCCCTGCGGCAGCTGATCCTGGCCGGCGAGGGCAACGGCGACAGCGCGGTGACCATCTTCGGCATGCTCGTCGGCGCGGCCCTGGCCCACAACTTCGGCTTGGCCGGCAGCGCCGATGCCATGGCGGACGGCGTGTTCCAGGCCGGCGGCGTGTCCACGGCGGGGCGCGCGGCGATCATTGTGGGCCTGGTGCTGGTCGCGGTGATCTCGGTGGCAAATCTGCACAAGGAGGAGAAAAAATCATGATTGATGCGAGAGGCTACGCCTGTCCCATGCCGGTGGTCATGGTGCAGAAGGCCGTGAAGGACGGCGCACCGGCGGCGCTGGAGGTCCTGGTGGACAACCAGTGCGCGGTGGAGAACATCACGCGCTACGCCGGCAGCCAGGGCTACCGCGTGGACGTGCAGGCGCAGGACGACGAGTTCACCCTGCGCCTGGGCAAGGAGAAATGAACGACTATCTGGCGACGTTCCACACCCATCTGAGCGCTATGCTCAGCGCCCAGGCGCTGACGGAGGCCGGCGCGGAGACGCGGATGGGCCCGGTGCCGCGGCAGCTGAGCTCCTCGTGCGGCACCTGCGTGCGCTACCGCGCGGCGCGGGACCTCCGGGAGCGGCTGGACACGGAGTGCGAAGCCCTCTACCGGGAGGCCGGCGGCACGTATCAGGAGGTTTTCCGGAACGAATGACCCCCGCGGGAAGCGCCCGCCGTCCGCTTTTTGCGGACGGCGGGCCTTTTGCCGGGCCGGCACCGGCGTGCCCCCGGATTTCCGCCTGTTCACTCTTGCAATCTGCCGCAGGATTTGGCATAATAGAGGCAGACAAATTGGAAATGAGGTGCGCCATGTACGCCTATACCGCTCCGCAGTGGGTACTCTTTTTCCTGTTTTACTGCCTTGCCGGCTGGTGCATCGAATCCATCTTTGTCTCCGTGCGCACACGGCGGCTGGTGAATCGGGGCTTTCTCTACGGCCCCGCCATCCCCATCTACGGCTTCGGGGCCATTGCCATCCTGTTCGCCACTCTCCCCGTGCGGGTCCGCCCGGCGCTGGTCTTTCTCCTGGGCATGGCTGCGGCGACGGTGCTGGAGTATGTCACCGGCGCGGTGATGGAGGCCATTTTTCAGGTGCGCTACTGGGACTATACCGGCAAGCCCTTCAATCTCCACGGATATATCTGCCTCAACACCTCCCTGGCCTGGGGCGTTTTGAGCATTGTGCTGGTGCTCTGGCTCCACAAGCCCGTCGAGCGGGTGGTGCTGAGCTTCCCGGCGCGGCTGACCCAGTGGCTGGCGGTGGCGCTGGGGGCGGTGTTCCTGACGGACACGGTCCTCTCGGCCAAGGCGGCGCTGGACCTGCGGCAGCTGCTGCGGCAGATGGCGCAGCACGCCGAGTCTGCCCGGGAGAGCGCCCGCCTGCTGCAAAAGCGCCTGGAGGTAGCCGCGGTCTTCCGGCTGGACGACTTCCTGCACAGCCTGCCCGACGGCGGCGAGGCGCTGCAGGCCCACATGGAGGCCCTGGAGGACGCCGCCCGCAGGCTGGAGCGCTCCGACGCCGCCGAGCAGCTGCGCGCGGACCTGGCCCTCTGGCGCATCCGCCGCGCCGTGATCCGCGAGGGCATCCGCCAGCGCCTCACCTGGGAGCACCGCCTCCGCCTGAAGGGAAACCCATCCGCCCGGTCCCGACGCTACGCCGAGCAGCTCCAGCTGCTGCGCCAGCGGGTCGAGGAGGATCGCAAACACCGCAGTTCCCGCAAGTGACTGCGCATTTTTTGCCTGGTTTTTTCCGGGCTGATCCAATATACTGTCCTTTGGGAGTGTGAAAACATATGGAAACATTGGGATATTACAACGGCAAATACGGTGAGCTGTCGGAGATGACCGTCCCCATGCTGGACCGTGTCTGCTACTTCGGCGACGGTGTCTACGACGCCACCCACGCCCGCAACCACAAAATCTACTGCCTGGATGAGCACGTGGACCGGTTTTTCAACTCCGCCGGCCTCCTGCGCATGACCGTGCCCCACACCAAGGAGGAGCTGAAGGAGCTGCTGCGGGAGATGGTGAGCAAGGTGGACGCCGATGAGCAGTTTGTCTATTGGCAGCTGACCCGCGGCACCGCGCCGCGCAATCACGCCTTCCCAGAGGCGCCGGCAAACCTCTGGATCATGCTGCGCCCCGCGCCGACGCAGGACATGCGCGTGCCCGTACGGCTTATCACCCTGGAGGACACCCGGTTCCTCCACTGCAACATCAAGACCCTCAACCTCCTGCCCAACGTCATGGCGGCGCAGCGCGCCGAGGAGGCCGGGTGCGATGAGGCGGTGCTCCACCGGGGGGAGAGCGTGACCGAGTGCGCCCACTCCAACGTCCATATTTTAAAGGACGGCGTGTTCCGCACCCACCCCACCGACCACTACATCCTGCCGGGAATTACGCGGATGCGGCTGATCCAGCTGTGTCACCGGCTGAATATCCCGGTGGATGAAGCCCCCTTCACCCTGGCGGAGCTGCGGGCGGCGGACGAGATTTTAGTGACGTCGGCCAGCACGTTCTGCCGCGCGGCCTGCGAGCTGGACGGCCAGCCTGTGGGCGGCAAGGACCCGGCCCTGCTGAAAAGGATCCAGGACGCCCTGGACGAGGATTTCCACAGGGAGACGGACCTGTAAGACACGCCGCGCAAAAAAGTTTTTCGTCCGCCTGTTTGCAAAAAGGCGGCAGGTGCACGGCGGCGCCCTGCCGGGTTGGGGCGGCGCCCAACAAAGAAATCCAAAAAGAAGCGTGAGCGGCTTTGCCGCTCACGCCAGCCTGTCGAAAAGAGGTCTGCCTGGAAATTTCCAGGCAGACCGCAAAAGCAGGGAAATAAAAACAGGGGCAAAATATGGTGGGCGAAAGAGCTGGGGATATTGTCTGGCTTTCCATCTGGCCAGCTTTTTGAGGTTCA
>JAAWBZ010000192.1 GCA_022792945.1 Oscillospiraceae bacterium
GCGGTAAATCCACCGCCGCAAAGCTGGCGGCGCGGTTTTGGGACATCGACCGGGGCCGGATCACCGAGGGGGGCGTGGATGTTGCCAAAGTAGACACGGAGAAGCTCCTGAACGCCTACTCCATCGTGTTCCAGCATGTGACCCTGTGCAACAACACCGTCATGGAAAACATCCGCATTGGCAGGAAAGACGCCACGGACGCCGAGGTCATGCAGGCGGCGAAAGAAGCCATGTGCGATGAATTTATCGCCAAGCTCCCCCAGGGGTATCAGACCATGATTGGGGAAAACGGCTCCACCCTCTCCGGGGGTGAGCGGCAGCGCATTTCCATCGCCCGTGCGCTCTTAAAGGACGCACCCATCATTCTGCTGGACGAGGCCACCGCCTCCCTGGACGCCGAGAACGAGACGGAGATCCAGCAGGCTATCTCCCGACTGGTAGAGCAAAAGACGGTGCTGATCATCGCCCACCGAATGAGGACGGTGGAGAACGCCAACAAGATCGTGGTGCTGTCCGGGGGCACGGTGGCCGAGATGGGGACACCGAAGGAACTGATGAAAAAGAACGGAGCTTTTGCTCGTATGGTCAAGCTGCAAACCGAAAGCCAGAATTGGTCACTGGCATAGGTTTTTATGGGCCGGGGTTGGTTTTGAAAAACCAGTCCCGGCCCATGTCTATAGCAACCCTTCAACCGTTTCAAAACTCATACACTGCATCTCCACATTCGGCCCGCAGACCTGCCTCATCGCTTCCTCTTGAAAGTTGAAACAGTACAGTATCCCCTTCAATCTATTTGCCCTCAAGCCAATATTGAACCGCCTGATCCGGGGCATATCGCAGGTGTATCCGAACAGCACCAGGCATTCCCCGTCCACAGCGTCACTCTCCACACGGCCGTATCGCTGGGCTTCGGACAGCCCCTCCAACAAAATATTATCTATCGCAGCTTTTTTATCTGGCTCACAAAGCAGCCGCAAAATGACCTCCCCGTGGTGGTCGTTTGTCAAATAATAAAAGCGGCGGTAGTCTTCCTCCACCACAAAATACTTATGGCGTTGGTCGCCGCCCACTCCCATCAGCACGGGCATCAGCTTCATA
>JAAWBZ010000153.1 GCA_022792945.1 Oscillospiraceae bacterium
AAGGAAGTGGCGTTTATTAAGGGATTATAGGAAATATGGAGCAGATAGGATATCTTAGAAATTATGGGGATATTCTATCTGCTGCTGTTTTATGGATTAAGTACCTAATAAGTCGTTCTCAAAATTACTTTTTGGTTTTTGAGAATTCTGAAATAATGGAAATAGCATATTTTTTGCTCATGTGTATTTTGGCACCATTAATTAAGATGATGATATCATTAAAGCAGATCGAGCGAATTTTGCCTAATGAAACGATACGGTTTTGGGCACATTTGATAAAACCATAAGAAGATAGTGATTTTAATTCATTATTTAAGGTTCCATACTTATGATATGTGCCGTGTTGAGTATAAATGGTAATTTGATGTTCCCGTATTTCCATATAATATATATCCGATATATGAATTTTTGATATAGAGGTTCTAGTTCGGCAGATATATTCTTGCCGGTTATCCTTATAAGCCTTTAATGCTTGATTTAAGCCAGAGGAGCCATACTGTGTTAAAAAAGTAGAAATAGTATTCTGTAGTTCTGTATCTATTTGAGATTCATTTGGGCAAGTCATTTTTCATCTTTTCCTATCTTTTATTTTCTCTTTCACTATATAAGACAATTTACTGGCAAAAAACTAACGCATATTTTGAAGAAAATATTTTTATTTTCCGGATATGATGTTATTTGGTTATCATATGATGTGCAAATGTTGTCGGTAAATGTAAAAAAATGTAAAATATATTTGAGACATTACATTTAAATAGCAATTTGTTCTGAACATTGTTTGGTGGAAGATATTATCAGTTGATTTATGTAATAGAAAAATATTTTATAGAAGTATATCTATGTAAAAGATCTAGCGTTGAAATCAAATCAAGGGAGAAAAGAGACATGATGTGTTGGGTTACAAAATTACGACTTCAAAGGATAGCATTGAGAGACGCAAAGGGATTATATGGGAGTTTCCTTATCCAACGTCAAAGAAAATTAGAAGAAATTCCGTCAGTTAGTATTGAGTTTCAACTTTCTGATTGGACAAAATCATTGATTAGTGATTATAAAAATATTGCGGAAAAACTTATCAATAAAAGAAAGCATATAGTTATGCTATATGCTGAAATAAGACGATATTATGCAAAATTTAATGAAGCTACTAATGATTTTAATAATAAAGAATCCTCAATTCAATCATCTATATCGAAAATTGAAATAGAAATTGCAAAAATAGAAGAAGAAATAAATGAAATATCCAAGGTGCTAAGTGATTTTTATGAAGGAAAATCGTTGCCGAGTGGTTTAACACCACGTAAATTAAATAATAACAAAGCTATCTTCGAACAAAAACTCTCTGAGAGATATGCTGAAAAGAAATCTGTATCGGATATCTCTTCTATACAAACTGAATATAGTAAATTCATTAAAGAGTACAAAGATAAAGTCTATGAACTTGAATCTGATTTCAGTAAACAAATTGATTTGTTAGATAAGAGAATTCGCAAAATAGAGATTAAATATAATGAACAAATTAATTATTATTGGAAAAAGTTGCTTGAATATATTCAGAAAAAGCGAAATGTCCATATTAATGAATTTGTAATATGTCTTAAAGATATTGCATCTTTTTGTGGAATGGAGTTAATTGTTAAACAGGAATTGTTTAAAGATGAGCGTGAATTCATAAATACAACAATAAATCAAGCTATGAATATCCAATATGAAATATAGCATGATAAGTAAATTATAAGTGGGGGATGTATTATGCTTATACGAACTGATACAATTCATGAAGATATTGTTTCAGCATTAAATACAAAGATTGATGAAGCGGTAAATAGCTTTGAGTGTGTTATTGCAGAAAAGAAAAAAGAATGTGAAGATGGAAATGTTCCAAATGTAGGGTTGGCATATGAGTCATTCATTAGAAATATTCGTAAAAAAGCCATTTTTCAATTTAATGGGGTAAAAGCATGGCTTGGAACACATGTTTTGGGTACGATTATTCAACAAGTAAGAACGTCTGGTATTTATAAACTTCATGAAGCTAAAGAAGCAATTACAGCAGTTGAGGCCGAAAAACAAAAAGCTCTTGAGGAGAGAAAACGTATTTTTGAAACTGATTACATATTGCCAGATTTTGAATTGTATTCGTTATATGGACATCCGGAATTTGAGCAGTTCACAAAACGAAGATTTTGGAATAGAAGAATAAAAGATGCTTCTACTCCAACAAAAGAAATCCCTCCTAATGTTGAATTGGCTTATCAAAAATATAAAGTAAAGAAAAAACGGAGCTTAATTATTGGTTTAATTATTACTATTATTTGCATAATTATAGATTTTAGTATGATTTTTACAATGTTTTTATCTGCAAATTATTCTACAAATTCGGCTTTTTTAATAGCTATTATTATTGCTGCGATGTTAGATGCTCCGCCTTATGTTTTTGGATTTATTTGGACAAAGAATGATGATGATAGGAGTTTGCTTGAATTACAGGGAGATACAAATACTTCTGATGCAAAACGAAAAATTAAGGGAAACAGAATGCTCTTATTTGTGATGCTATTAGTGATTATTCTTGCATTTATTTGTTATCTGACGGTACGCATTCTTTCGTTTATGGGCGGTGGAGATTTTAACTTAGCTGTTCATGCCATTATCGAAGGAGATTGGAACAAAGTTAAAAATGTAGAATTTAGTGGTGCAGATTTTCTTTCAATTGCTGTGCCTATCACTACGTCTGTAGTAGCATTAGCAGTGGGGAAAATGTTATATTCACTGAGAACGGATTACATAAAAGCGTCAGTAACTGCAATTAAGAATGAAATTAATAATAGAATCAAGGCTTGTGATGAGAAAATAGTAGATTGTGATAAGCAAATTAAAGACTTAGAAAATCATATAGATACTTTGAAAGGTGAAATTTGGACTTTCTATTTGGGGAGAAAACCGGTTCCCCCTGATGATGAAACTTTTAGTCTTGAGATATCGCTTGCTTTTCAAAAATTGAATTTATCATTGTATGAACAAACATATTGCGATTGTTGTTTGCTCATACGAAATCAAGCACTTACATTGTTGAGAAATGTAAGTGATCAGTTTGCTCAATATGCGGCAAATCAATCTAGTATAACTGATATGAATCTTTCGCAAGAAGAGGAAGAGCATCTGGATGATTTTTGGGTTATTCCATCTCAAGGGATAATCCAACATCAAGCAACCCAATCGCATTTAACTTCAATAGAAAAAACTGTAAATGAGATTTTAAATCAAATGAGATAAAGCAAAGGAGAATATATGAAAAAATTTATTATTATACAGAAAGCATATATATTAATTTGTATAATTTTTCTTTTAAGCCTTTTTCTTGTTTCATGTGAAGAGAAAATAGAAGGATATACAAAGGAAAATGATATATATATAAATGATAATTCAACTGCTATGGTGTTGATTTTAGGGAAACATGCAAATGCCATGGAAATTCCAGAGGATGCATATAACCAAATAGAGAAAATGTTGGATAATACAGTCTATGGTGGGTATGTTTGTGCTGTTATTGTCGATTCAAATCCGACGAAAGTTGAACTTGTTAAAGATAAAAATTTTTTTATGGAAGATGCTAAGAATACTCATAAACTTAAGAATGAAATTAATGATAGAAAAACTACAATTTTTGAATCGCTTAAAGAATTAACTGTAGTTGCAGATAGTGAAGAAGTGGATTTACTTGCTGCAATTCGGGAAGCAAAAAATGCACTTTCTAACAGTCAGGCAAAAAATGCTAAGAATAAAGAAATAGTTATTATAGATACGGGTATCTCAACAACAGGTGATTTGAATTTTCGTGATTTAGATTTTTTGTATGGTAAACCAAATATAAATGAGATAGTTCAACAATTAGAAGATTATGAAGGTGTGGGTGTTTTGCCAGATTTAACAGGAGTAGATGTTACTTTTATTGGTACTGATGATGGACTTGCTGAAGTGGCAGAACCTCAAGAGGCAACAACAGCAGACAAGAAATTTATAAGAGAATTATGGACAAGTGTTATTACTGCTTGCGGAGCAAACAATATTGAGTTTGAAAGAGCGGCGGGATGGAGTGTTCCAAATGTGTATACTGAAGATGATGAGACAAGATTTCAGTTTGTCTCTGTAATACCTTTTTTTCATAATAATGTAATCAACTTTGAAGAAATACCTGTATATAATCCTGATAATTCGGATCAGCCACCTAATTTACCTGATCCACCAATCGTAGAAATCAAACTTGAAAGTCAAACAGTTGGATTTGAGCCAGATACGGCAGCATATATAAGTGAGGAAAATGCAAAGAATATCCTCCGTCCTTATGCAGACGAGTTGAAAGATTTTTTTAAATATTATCCGGATGAGAAAATATGGATAGTAGGAACTACTGCAGCGGTAGTAAAAGGCTCAAGGGATGGATATGATTTGAGTTTTAAACGTGCGGAGGCAGTAAAAAACATGCTTGTAAATGAATACGGAATTCCTAGTAATAAATTATTTACGATTGGTGTGGGTTGTGTATTTCCATGGTGGGTTGATGAATTTACGAGTGGAGAGTTTGATACTAATGTAGCTCAGGCAAATCGTGCTGTATTTTTATTATCAAATTCGGATAGTGGTGATTACTTTGATAAATTAAAGCACGCTTATGATAACAATGAACTTTTGCCAGAAACGATGTCTCGTTTCGCATCAATCTATAATTAATGTAGTCTTGGGAATGTGAATTAAAATATGATGAATGTAGTTTCAAATTTGAAAAGATGAAAAAATTTAAAATATTTGAATTTTCGAAAATATTTTATGCAAGTTAGAGGTAAATCATAATGACCGGAGAACAGTTGAGTATTATAAGTTCGATAATAGGAATTTTGATGTTTTTAGGTTCATTATTGGGATTTGGATTTAATGGACTTAAAGCTTGGTTAAAAGGTGATGCTACAGAAGAAGCTAAAGTGAAATGGGGAAAAATTCAAGTTGGCATTGCAATTATAGGTTTTGTAATTGCAGTTACTGGTATTCTTTCTTTTTGGTATTTTGCAGCGAATAGTAAAGGAATAGTAGATAATATAAATGATACAGATAATACAGATGATACAAATGATACAGATGATATAAAATTAGTTTATGTTTCAAATCAATTATATCAAGGTGCAACTTATTCTGGATATGTCAACGAACAATATCAACCTCATGGAAAGGGAACGATGAAATATTCAGATGGGAAAGAATACAAAGGTGATTGGGTTAATGGTATTAAACAGGGACAAGGTACAATGAAATATAATAATGGTATTTATGAGGGTGAATGGAAAAACGACAAAAAAGATGGAAAAGGAACATATGTCTGGAACGATGGGAGAACATATGAGGGGTTATATGAGAATGATGTACGGAGTGGTGATGGAGTTTTTTCGGGTTGGGTAGATCTAACGAATAGATGCAGTGGTACTTATTATGGGGAAAGCAAAAATGATCAATTTAATGGTTCAGGTAAATTCTTTTTTGATAATGGTGACAAGTTTGAAGGTATCTACAAAGAAAATTTATATTGGACAGGTATTTATACTAGAAAAGATGGTTCTTATTATAAAGTGGATGGTGGGCTACCACAATGAGGGTGGAGATAATGTTTACTTCACATCCAATGAACTGATGGCATCCATTCTAAAAGAGAGTGTAAATAAGTTTGTGTTTTTGGGTAGTGTAAAATAGTTTGTGTCTTTGGTTAAAAATGGCTCCTTTTTGGTAAGAATTAAGATATGACAATTCTTACTGAAAAGGAGTATTTTTATGGCAGTTGCAAAGGAGCAAATTCGACAAATTATTTCACAAAATAA
>JAAWBZ010000193.1 GCA_022792945.1 Oscillospiraceae bacterium
AACCGGGCCGTCTTGGCAAATTTGTTATGAAGCCGCAGGTGGTTTTCCGCCAGGGCCTGGGCCTCGCCTGCACTTTTTACCCTGGCAGTTATCTCCAGCCGCTTGTGGTTCTTGGCTTCTTCGTCGTAATCCCCCGATTTAGCAACGCCCTCTATTACCTTTCCCGTCGCCGGGTCTGTATAGCTTACCCGGCAGGAATCATACTGCGTCCCAGCCGAGGTCGCTGAAAACCGGTAGGAAAGATAGCCGCGCCCCTTGCGGATGGTGGCAGCAGGCGGCTGCTTTTCATATTCCCGCTGGTCAAATAAAACCAGGGTATGGTTTGTCACCTTGAGGCTTACCGCCGCATCCTTACAAAGCTTGGAGAGGAATTCGATGTCCGTCTGCCTGCGCTGTTCCGTACGGTCATAGGAAGGGTTTGCCGCCGCATAGATGGCGCAGCCCATGCCGTTGTTCACGGCAATCTCTTTGGCGATGCCGTGAAGGCTGTAGTGCTCCCAGGAGCGTGTCTTTTTCGTCTGCCGGACAGCCCCCGAAAAGGGCAGGGCGGACGCTTTCAGCACCACCACAGCAGGCGGGCCGGAGGCTTCCACGCTGTCCAGGTCAAAGATGCCGATGTCCAGCCAGTGGTCGCCTTTCCCTTTCCACTGCCGCTGTACCAGCGCCGCCTTGAGCTTCAGGCCCTTGGCGCTGGCTGCGGCCTTTATCATGCCGTCCAGCCAGCCGCCAGCCCATACCCCTTCCCGGTCCTGCAGGGTCAGCTGCAGGTCGTCCGCTTCCCCTTCCTCGCAGTCTGTATATTTAAGGCCCAGAAGGTACTGCCGTATGTGCTTTGTGATGTTCACCCCGTCCACAGCAATTTCAATGCCTGTGCAACGGGACAGGACTTGTTCACTCATAGGTTTACCCCTTTACTTGCCCACATCCTTGTTATGTGCTAAAATGGCATACAGAAGGGAGGTGGGATATTGAGACTAGATCCAGACTGCTTGCGTGATGTTTTGTGCTGTGTTGAAGATAATACTGGGCTTCATAAACGTTGCATATTCATAGACTGCAGCATGAGTGGCGCTTTGTCGGATGCACTAGGCACACGACAGCCTGAACTGGCAGCTTATCAAAAAGAGTTAATGGAAAAGTATGACAGCGATAGCATCCTCTATCATTTGCGGTGCTGTGTAGAGGATGAACTTGTTGTGGAGGGAAGAAAGCAATCTTCCGGCATGATGATTATCCTTGATTTGACGCCAAAGGGACATCAATTCATTGCCCAAATACGCGATTCAGGAAAGTGGAAAAAGGTAAAAAACGGACTTGATGCTGTCCGCAATTATTCGCTTGCGGCAATCAGTGCTGTGGCGGAAGGGGTTACTTCCGCAGGTATCAGCGCCTATTTCTCCGGCAAAGCAAATCATTGACCCAATGCGATAC
>JAAWBZ010000131.1 GCA_022792945.1 Oscillospiraceae bacterium
ACCACCATAAATACCGATAGTTCATATAAAACGAACTCATATTATACAAAATAATACCTATGAAAAAGACTAATTCAAATATATTTTTTCGTATAATACGAAATTTCTGTCCTCTATTTATCCAAAGGCTTACTAAAACTAATATTCCAAAGAAATTAACTAAAATAAAATTAGGATAATAAACACTATCAACTTCCGAATAATATATCGGAAGAAAAAGCGCAAAAAAAATCAGATGCTTCAAAAAAATTTCAGAATATTTTGGACAAAATTCTTCTTTTAACATTGTATATTCCTCTTTTCTCAATATTCAACACAAACATAACTTTAAACATAAAGCAAAACACCTTCGTCGGTGTTGAGCACGGAAATAAATGAGTTGCCAGTACAAGATAGAAGGCCTGATAGAAAAGAATTCCCTCCTGTCAGACCTTTTCAGAAATATGATCACCCGTATAGATTCCGAATTCAAGGCGGCTCTACTTATCAATATACATAAATCTGATAAACTGTAACAATAGATGCAAGCACTTTTATTTTATAAAGAGCAAACATTGCAGCATATCTTACATTCTTTTAATAACACCTTTTTACAATCCATAACTATAATCCATATCGCACCCCTCTCCCGTGTTCGCACCAGGTACATTCCCTGTTGAAGTATACTGCCACATATCTGTCGTTATTCCTGATATTTGAGGTTTTATATTTCCCCAACTAGCCACCCAAAACTTATATCCTCTCATTTTGGATAAATCAAATTTCGTATTATAATAATATTTGGATGAATATATCATTGGTGTGTATCCAGCTTTTCTTATTTCATCGCAAAAGGCAGTTGTTATATTTGTTGCCTGTTCTTTTGTCATATTATCATGTGCTCTTGGATCTTCAATATCAAATGCAATTGGCAAATCCAAATATCGCCCATTTAAAATCTTTAATACGACTTTTGCTTCTAACCTTGCTTCTGCTACGCTTGTTGCATAACTATAATGATAAATTCCTACACGCAAACCATTATTAAGTGCCCCATAATAATTGTTTTCAAACTGTGCATCCTTTTGATTAAGCTCTCTTCCATAGGCAATACGTATCATCGCAAAGTCTAATCCTTGTTCCCTTACCTTATTCCAATCAACTGTCCCATTATGCACTGAAACGTCTATTCCTTGTCCTATGTGTCTTATAACGGATAATTCTTTGCTATCTGTTACCACAAGCCCTTGCTCATCTTTCACATCAACATATACCTGATATTTAGCAACTGTAATAGGCGTCCAAATATATTCATTTTCTGTTGAATAATCCTTTAATGTAATTACTTGACCAGCCCGAACTACATAAAATTTATATTGGAGCTCTCCTTTTCCTCCGTTCCCTTGTGCTTTTAATTCAACTTTTGTCCATGGAGTCACACAATCACTTGCACTCATAGTGAAAGAATCAATAAACAGCTGTTCAGAAATAACTTCAAAGTTTCTCATTTTCTCATAGACATTACCACGTATATCTCTAACCGACACATAAACTTGATATTGAGCAGGTGTAATAGGCCTCCACGTAGCTGTAGCTGATGTATCGTAATCTCTGAGAATAATTTCTCTGCCATCGCGTATTACATAATATTTATATTGTAACTCTCCGATGTTCCCAAATATTTTCATTTCCGTTGTTAAATCTATATTTTGCTTTGCCTGTCCAAACTGATTATTTCCAACTGTAAAATTTGCAATTTGAGCAGTTGCCGGCACTACCTCTATACTTTTACTAGTAGTTACTTCTTGCCCTGTTGCATCTCTTATTACTGCATAAAGCTCGTATCTAGCCAATGTGTATGGTCTCCAAACCATCTCAAGTTCTTCTGAAAAGTCTTTTAAAATTATTTTGTCATTTATATTTCCATTTCTTATGACATAGAATTGACAAGTATAGGGAGCTGTTCCTCCGCTAACACTTACCCTGATCGGCTGTTCACCGACATATACCTTTCCATCCTCTGTCACTTCTAAGGCACTTATTCGTAATTGATTTGGTATAATCTTATAAGGTACTGCCTGTGAAACCTTAGATCCAGCCTCATCCTGTACATCAACACAAACTATATATTCTGCCACTGTATAAGGATACCATTCGTATTTACTATTATCAGAGAAATCTTTTAATGTAATTTCACGTCCATCTCTAATTACATAAAATCGATATTTATATTTACCTTTTCCATTAACCGCATTTGCATTAATTGTAACTTTGCTTCGCGCTTCTCCCTCATTCAATGGATTAACTTCAATTGATTGTATTTCCAAATTCGAAGCATTAATTCTATAGTCTATTGTATCCGTCACTACATTACTATAACTGTCCTTCACTTCAACACATACCTTATAATCAGCAACAGTGTAAGGCGTCCAAAGATAATTATTCTGCGAAGAATATGGTTGTAACATAATCTTTCTTTCATCTCGTATTACATAAAACGAATACTGGTATTGTCCACTTCCTCCCTCGGCAGATGCACTAATGCTGACAGGCTGATTTTTTACACTTGACTGCTGTGGGGATATGGCAAGCTCTTTAATTCTGAGTGTTGAATCTTCTACTCTATAATTTACATTTGCACTTGCAACTCTTCCATTTTGATCCATTACTTCAACGTAAAGCAAATAGTCTGCCACTGTGTAGGGACGCCATACACAAGTATTCTTTTCCGAATAATTTTGTAATATTATTTTTCGTCCATCTCGAATCACATAAAAACAATATTGATAGTTTCCTCTACCATTTTCTACCTGAGCACTGATTTCAACTGTTCCTCCTCGTTCAACAGCACTCATGGGACTGACATTCAAAAAAGAAACTTGAAGTTCTCTTTCCTCAACTGAAAATAATTGACTTATACTTCCAATATTCCCCAAACTGTCCCTTGTTTCTACAATCACTTCATATTCTGCCACTGTATAAGGAGTCCAAACATATGTGTTTTCTCTTGAAAAATCCTTGAGCAAAATTTCTCTGCCATCTCTAACTACATAAAACCGATACTCATAATCCCCGCTTCCACCACTTGCTTGCGCACTTATTTCAACTTTATCATAACTATATACACTTCGTTCTGGATTAAGCCGAAAATCAGTAAATTGTATACTATTACTTTGAGGTACATCTGTTGCAAATATGTCAATACACGCTATGAAAAAAACAAATACTGTTATCATTGCTCCTAAAATAACTCTTCTTACTACTTTCATCATACAATCCTCCCTTTTTTATTTAACTTATCTACTATTTCTATAGTTACTGGCTCATCTAACAATCCTTTCTTAGATTTTAGTTCATTATCTTCCCATGTCCACCATTGGCTATCTAAAAGCCCTGTTATAATCTCGTTATCAAAACGTTTTCGAATCAGCTTTGCTGGTACACCTGCTATAATAGAATATGGAAGAACATCTTTAGTGACAACCGAACCCGCACCTATAACAGCTCCATCACCAATTGTGATTCCATCCATAATAATACTCCCACACCCAATCCACACATCATTACCTATAATCGTTCCTTTGGCTTCGAATATTTTGTCTTCTTCAACAATACCAAACTGTTTTCTATAAAGGAATGCATGACTAGATACATATTCCAGAGGATGTGAAACCGCACCAATTGTAACATCCCAGGATATAGAACAATATGAGCCTATTCTGCTATCTCGTATTTTACTATACCTTCCTATAGATGTCCGCTTTCCAATAACAGAATTTACAATTTCTGCATGATGTGTAATATTGACATATTCTTCTAGAACCGTATTCATCACTCTTGCTTTTTTATCAACAGTACATTTTAGGGACCTCCAGTGTTTCTTTTTTTTCTGTTCTTTTATAACATTACTAATTCTATTATATATTCTTTTAATCATCTGTTCAAAAAACCCTTTACTTTATTTTTCAGAATATACTTCCCCTGTTCTGGTAATACTACTACGAAATCTACTATGCTAATGAAAACAAATGCAATACTGCCTGCCTTTATTAACTCAAGCCAACTTTCTGGCCTCAAAAACAACTTTACTCCCATAGCAATTAAAATTGAAAAAAGAACTGCCGCAATATTCAATAACAAATCATTAAAAAAAGTATACCATTTGCCTCCAATACATATACCTGCATATGGAATCAAAAAGAAAATACAACGAACCGCTACTAATACCACACTGACACCTGCAATAATACATCCTCTCGACATATCATTTTCAGTAATATTAGCCAGCAATACCGTTACCGGTAAACTGACCATACCTGTAATAACTATTGAGAGTGATGCCAGTTTCAATTTATTTATGACAGTAAAAATATTCATTACTATACTAGCTACCGCTGAGATAAAACAGCCACTAATAGATATTAATCCTATAATATAAATCTCTTTAATATTATTTTTTTGTGAAGGCATCCATACACTATATAAACAATCAAAAAAACCAAACAACAGTCCATATACTATACAGTGGAAAAACAAAAGCACTCTTATTGAAAGTTTAACTTCTTTAATGAGTTTGCCTGGATTATCTCCTGATTTTGCATACTCTATTGTCAAGCTGGGCATAAATACATTCGTAATATTAGAAGTCAAACTAGTAACATAAGTCGGTAACGTTTTTGACAATGCCATCATTCCCATCATTTTAGGACTAATTATCAAATTAGCAAGCAATACATCAAATTCTGTCAATGCCACCGCCCCCACTCTACTGACAGAATTCCATACACCCGCTTTTAGTATTTCAATAATACTTTTTAGGCTGAAATTGTTTCTCGAAATTTTCATTTCTGGTATTAATTTATGAGCATAATATATATTAGTCAAAATAATATACATACCACTTAACATTATAGCAAATCCCCAATACCAAACGGATGGCCGCAAATTTATAAACATAATAAATACCACTACCATCTTTAATAGATTTGCCTCTACATTACGCTTAGCAGATAAATCTAAACGATTTGCACAAAATGTACTTATACCAAATACCGTCCCTGCCAAACTTATAAAAAGATTAACAAAGATAAACATCCATAAAATCTTGACATCCTGCACTATTGTTATTGGAACATTTAATATATATTCCATTCTCCACACTATACAAATAAGAGGGATAATAATTATTGCAATAATAAACAAATTAGCATAAAATACTGACGAATAATATCTATTAGCCTTATCATACTCCTTCCTATGAACTGCTATGGTTACAAATCTCCCTGACATGGCATTTAAAGAAATTGTAACCATAGAAACATAATTCACAAAATTATTCCCCAATGTAACAAATCCATATGCCTCTTCTCCTACATTTTTTGTCACATAAGGAACCAAAAAAAAGCTAATTCCCATATTAATTAGCAATGCTAGAATATTAGCAAATAAATTAATACTCATCTGATGTCTTTTATTATTTTTTGTGCCCATCATCATTCTATTATTCCAAAAACATATCCCACGTTAGTACCGTGTCCGCTGTAATATCTCTATTTACAGCCTTCCCCAGCAAAACATCTATATCCTGTGGTGATATCCCAGTTCCTGGACGTTTAAACATAACATTCTTTTCGAAAATTCTTTCTCCCTTCTTCATATCTTTTATAACTACAATAGATCTCCTAGCCTGCTTACGCGCCATTTCTTCACATTGTAAAACTCTCTTTTCACATCTTCCTGAAGCAATACATACTTTTTCAAAATTTCTAATTGCTCTCTCTATATCAATTTTATCACCTGCATGGTAATGATCATTCCCTTTTAAGTTCTTGTCCAATGTAAAGTGTTTCTCAATTATTTCCGCTCCGTATAAAAATGCACATGTCAAAATTGACATTGTTTCATCAGGTAATGTATGATCACTATACCCTACTTTTAAATCTGGAAAAACCTTTCTTAATGTTTTTATAACATTCAAATTGGCATCTTCATATTTTGTGGGATATGAAAGTACACAATGCATTAAACAAATATCATTTACCCCCTCTTCTTTTATTACTCGAACTGCCTCTTCAATCTCGGAAAGAAACGCTGCCCCTACTGACAATAAAATAGGCTTCCCTTTTTTTGCAATATACCGTATAAATGGCAGATTACTTAAATCTGAAGAGGAAATTTTATAAATATCCATTAACTCTTCTAAAAAGTCAGCTGATTCAAAATCAAATGGTGTTGCCATAAAGCCAATATCCATTTTCTTACAATATTCTGCCAGCTGCTGGTACTCTTCTTTATTAAATCCATCATGTCTTTTAAACAAATCATATTGTGTTTTTGTAGGTTCCTCGTCTAAATCCCAATATGCCGGCGAATTTTTTGAAACAATCGTATCTGCCTTATATGCTTGAAATTTAACCGCATCTGCTCCTGCTTTTTTAGCCTCCTTTATATATCTTTTAGCGGCTTCCAATGGTGATATATTTTCGACTTTAGCTGTATCATAAAAATTTACTCCCACTTCTGCAATAAAATATGGTTTATTCATTTTTTCCTCCCAAATTACAAACTATCAATAAGTTCTTTTACTCGTTTTCTTCCATTTTTTAAATCATGTTCCAATAACCTTTTCTGATATTGTTGTCGTTCTTCTTTTGACATACCAATATACATATCTAACGCTGATTTAATAACATAATCACTTGGATTAAGGCCAAGATATGTAAAACCATTTTCATTATTAACAAAACCATGCTTTTCTTCTCTTTTATTTTGCGCCATCGCAATCGTTGGCACTCCCAAAATTGCCAGTTCATACCCTGTTCTTCCCCGGGATGTAATCCCAATATCACATGAACTCATAACTTCTGGCATATTCTTTATATCAAACAAAACTTCAATATTTGAGAAATCATTAAACTTCAGCAATTCAACAACATTCTCTTTTGCACGTCCCAAAACAATGATAAACTGAAATTCTTTATATTTATCATCTTGGGTTATAATATCTAAAAGACGATCTGTGTAATTTTGAGGATCTGCACCTCCAAATCCAATAAATATTCTTTTAACATTTTCTGATATTTCTATTGGATGATAAAACATAAATAATTTTGATGCAATATAATATCTTTCACCTGCCTTCATCTGGGGTAAAGATGAGTCATAATATAAAGCATTTATTACCAAATCTGCTTTATATACCCCCTCACCATCATCCTCAAAATTTACGATTTTAGCTCTTGGAATACAGTTCCTTACTGCAATCATATAATCAATAGTTGTTGTTAATATATCATTAATTAACAGATCATATTTCTTTCTTTTCAAGCATAAAAGCAATTCATCTAAACCATTGACCTCAATAAGATTATGTGTAGTTTCTCCAAATGCCTTTCGTTCTGTTTGGTTAATGTCATAATAAATATCTGGTTTAGTATAAAATTCATCTGCCAATTCCAACGCACGATAAATATGTCCCATTCCCCTCTTGTTGTTTCCATTTACATATATCGCAATATTTTTTTGCCTAAATATATTATTTACATATTCTAAATCTTCAAAACTATCAATATCAACAGCCTCTTCTTCTGAAATTTCATATACGTCTATTAACTTACCAAGCCTGTCTGTTTCTGTAACATTTTCTGAACGGGAAATTACAAAAGCACCAGTTTCGAGGTATCTCGGTGGCAGATACTGGCGATTCAGCCGTTTTTCATAATCTGGGATTTTCTTTCCTCCTTGCTCTTTCCATGCTAAATGTGGTTTATTTATAACAGAAATTACACTATCCAAAGATTGTTCCATACAGAACCTTATCGCTTTATCTAAAGTTTCTACTTTTAGGGTTGGAGATGTTGGCTGAAGTGTAACAACATAATCACATTCAAAATCTTTCTTCACGTCATATATAACTGCATCCAGAGTAATATCATCTCCGCAAAGCTTCTTCTCCCGCATTTTACACTTAACTCCCATTTGTTTTGCAATAATTTCAATTTCTGGGGAGTCTGTCGAAATCACAACCTCACTAATTATTTCTGATTCAATGGCATTTTTTATAGAATAGTAAACTAAGGGCTTATTATTAACTAACCGTATATTCTTATTTGGTATTCCTTTAGAGCCTGCTCTCGCTGGAATCACTGCTAATACTCTCTCCATATATCATCCTCCTATTTGTTCTCCTATATATTGAAGATAATTTTCCATACATAAATAAGAAGTTTTCATTATTTCATAAGCTGACTGAAAAATTTTGTATTCTGTCTCTGAAAGTTTTGTCAAATAATCATCTATTTCTTTCAAAACCCACTGATTACACTCATAATTTCCGATACCCCATATCTTATTTTGTACCTTGCGCTGTAATCTATGTTTTATCGAATTTCCTACAATTCTATGGTAATTATCTTTATATGCCTTAATCCTCTCTAAGCCTAATGCATGATTTACGCCCGCCCCTCTTCCATCCTCTTCTATCAGTACACTTATATTTCGCCGACTCAGGTTATATATGTGGGCATGTACACGATACCCGATATGCAAATCGCAGTCATCATAAATAGAAAAGCCCTCTTTACTACCCTCAATATTAGATATCACTACCTCCATCTGTTCCAGTTGCTGTCTAAAAAAATCTAATTCCTGGTTTTCTACAACTCCACGATGAAATATATAGTATAGCTTTGCATCTTTATATCTGTCTCTAAGATATCTAACTAAAGATAATGCCTGACGTAAATTCTGAGTCTTTGCCGGATCTGAAACACAAATTTTATCAAAGGATAAATGCACACTTTCATTAATTCTAATCTGATTAATAAAATTTAAATCATACCATGCCGGGCACCCTGTCATTTTAGTGGTTTCAATACCATTTGCCTTTAATGCTTTCACAGATAGCCAATCTCTGCAGCTTAAATATCCTGAATCATATTCTATCCGATTTATCAGTCTCTTCGTCATAGCTGAAAATTTATAATAACCATAAATATAGTCTGCCGAATCACTGATGCCATTCCATCCACAGCCCAAAGTATATATTTTGGGCTTAATTGAAACCAAATCTTTTACTAATGGAATCTCCTTTGGATATATATCAGGTGCATACAACGGTCCGCCTGCAAGTATAATTGCTTTACTACCATTTAATTGTGGTAACATCTCCTCAAGATTCTGGTTTCTTTTTATAACTTCAATCTGGCAATCTTTAAATTGTTTTCTTAATAATTGTATACTTCTTTCAACTATTAAAAAATCACCAGCATTCTTATACGCACCAGAAAGTACTATAATTCTCATTTTATCTCACTTTCCATTTCATTTTCTATTGTCTTACACATTTCATCTATTTCTTCTCTTGTAAATATTACTTTATCTTCACAAAAATCAATTCCATTTGCTGCTGTTGAGTATGCAGTTATCAACCTTTTACATCTAAAATCAGGTAGAAATTCAAAAAGTTCCACAGGTACACCTTGCGGCAGTAAAACCGCATGACACTCTGAAAACACTTTACTATAATCTATCTCATCTCTGGGATGAGGTTTAATCCATATCTGACCTATACCATATTCTTTAATCAATTTTTTATATAAGGCAATTTGTATTTCTTCACTTTTCACTATATGATCAAAATATAATGGCTGTGTAAGAAGAATGCTAGCCTCCTGATTTTCATTCAATCCTGTTATTTCGTGATCTTTATCTAAAAAAATATCCAATAACATTTGTTGTTTATTAACATTCAAACTTAAGTACAACTCTTTCCTTGACATCTCAATAATTTTTTTATTATTAATACATAGTCCATTTTTATTATTTACCTCTAAGCTATACATATATGGTGAGTCTCCCATGCAAAACACACCATATTTAAAAAAACGTCTTATTTTGTAAACGGGTTTTTCTAGTTTCTTATAGTATTGCTCAATCATTCCTCCCCTTTTATAGCAATCAAGACCATCCTCTAACAGGTAATATCGTATCCCCTTTAAGTTTAAATAATATCCGATTGAACTCCAGTCATTATATATATATATATTCCTTCCCTTTAAAATCTCATCATTATACTTACTCTCCAAAAATTTTCTCATTTTTCTATATTTAAATATATCCCTCTTAAAATATGGAATCTCCACTTTAGGAACTCTATAAACTTTCTCGAACAATCTTTTAGATACAAGATTATCATATATCCTGTCGATATCCTTCATATTGTCTATAAGAATAATCTCGCATTTCAAGTTATCTGTCTGCAATATTTTTAATATTGAAATAAGAACGTGATATGACGTTTCACAAATATACGTTATTTTCATAATGTTCCTTCCTATATACTATATCTTAAATAAAAATATAGTCCCAGACGAATCCGCCTCTTTAAAGAAAAACTTCGAATATTTCTCAAATATAGCTTATGGTAATCATTGTCCATCCTATCTACTAAATCATTTTTATTTTCTAAAGAAGATACTTTCAATTTTTTTATATATTCTTTTTCTAGACACAAGTAGCGATATACTGCTTCTAAACATAATTCCCTTTCCTGATTATGTTCAAAAAAACAAATCATCTCTTTGTATGCTTCCAGTACATCAAGAAATCTTTTATTAATTGACATATTGGTAATGCTCCCCTGCCGTTGGACATAATAATACAATTTTAAAGAAGTATATACTATTCTTTTAGCACTCCAAAACACTTTATATGTAACAAATTCATCTTCATGTATCTTTCCTTCTGGAAATCTTATTGTAGAAAACAGCTCTCTCTTATAAACCTTCGTCCAAGCTACAACAGTAGGAACATATAAATTTTTATCAAAAAAGTTCCGCATTGCATCTCTTTTTTCATATAAAAACACTTTATTTTCGCCCAGAGAATCTATCTCTTCTCTTTCATCATAAACTTTTTTTAAATTTGAGACTGAGATGTCTGCATCATTTCTTTCCAAATTATCTATAAGTATTTCATACATTTTAGGATGAATAAAATCATCTGAATCAACAAAAGCAATATACGCTCCTGTCGCCTTTTCTATTCCAGCATTTCGTGCAGATGACAAACCACCATTTTCTTTATGAATTACAATTATTCTATTATCTCTGGCTGCATAAACTTCACATATTTGCGAACATTTATCTGGGGAGCCGTCATTTACCAGGATAATTTGTATATTTAAATATGTTTGGGCTATTATAGAATCCAAACATTTCGACAAATATTTTTCAACTCCATATATTGGAACAATAACACTCAATAATTTTTTTTTCATTAACTCCTCCCGTCAGTCAAAAAACTTATCTCTAAGTTTCCGAAACAAAACCTTACATTTTTGGAACAAATATAACAAGTATACACATTTATATTTTATAAAACACAACATTATCTTTTGATCTTTCCGAAATATCGACTTATCCACTTTCAGGCAAAATACTTTCTGGATTTCCGATTCATTCAAAAATGTTTTTAATTCTACAAGTTTCACTGCTAAAGGTTCTCTATTTTCTATATTTACTGTTTTTTTGTCCAATACCCGGTTCACATAAGACCAAATCAATCCCATATAACATGTAGCATATTCTATATCTGCAATATATGGGCACATAAGATTAGCAAATGCCTCCATAGACTTTTTATATATATCCATTGCGTCTTCTCGATAGCGTCTGTTTGCAGAAAATTCATTTTCTCTATAGTGATACCAATATTCATTAACAAACACAACACTATTTGCTACCTTAAAACATTTAGCGCAAAAAAACGAATCCTCTCCAATTATCATAGAATCCTCAAACATTATCTGATTCTTTACAATTAGTTCTGCTTTTATAAGTTTGCTCCACAAATTCTGTATAGTGCCAAGATATCTACCTCTTTCTTTTTCGTCATATCTAGGAAACATGATTGTACATATTAATTCTTCAGGTTCATTCAATGTTTGTTCCCAAGGATAAATATCACGTGCTTTTCTTTCTCTATCTTTAAAATTATAATAGAAATTCCAACATAAAATATCAGCGTTAGTATTCTCAGCCTTTTTTACAGCCTTCTCTAAACAATCTGTTTCTATCCAATCATCAGAATCTAAAAAATACAGCCACTCTCCTCTTGCATATTTTATACCAAAATTTCTAGTTCTTGAGACTCCCTCATTTGCTTTTGAAAAAACTCTTATCCTATTGTCATTATTAGAAAATCTATAACATATCTCTAAACTGTGATCTGTTGAGCCATCGTCAATCAATAACAGCTCCCATTTCTTATATGTTTGCATTATCACACTTTCAATTGTTTTTTCCAAAAAAAATTCTGCGTTCCAAATTGGTACTATTATACTTACCATCTATTCTCCTTATTATTCTATTATTAATAAGTCTTGTATCAAACACACATACTCTCTACTTTACTAAGTTTAAATAGCATTCAGCAATAGCTCTAAAAAATTTCTCATCTGAGAACATCCTTTCCGCTAGCTTCCTTGCTGACTCCGACATCTTTAAAAATATATCTTTATGGTTAATAATTTCCAATTGCTTTTCTAACTGTTTTACATCTCCCGGTTGGATCAAATAGCCAGTCGCCCCATCTATTACGGCCATTGACATATCCCCCACATCAGTAGCAATTACTGGCAATCCATAACTTAGTGCCTCCAAAACAAAAATCGGCAACCCTTCATAAAACGACGGTAAAACTGCCACCTGACTATCCATAATCACTTTCTCTTTTTCTTTTCCATTTATCCAACCATGAAACTGGACTATATTTTCTAACCCGTATTCTTTACATAATGCCTTTAATCTGTTCTCCTCCTCTCCAGTCCCAACAATTGAAAGACATATACTCTCAATCTTTCCTGCACTTTTCAAACCATAAATCGCCTGAAGCAAATTATCAATTCCCTTTTTTTTAATCAGCACACCCATATACAATATCCTAAATTGTTTATCACACCATTTTATTGTATTTCGGGGAATATGAACCGCATTAGGAACTACAATTACATTCACTGTCGGCTCTATGTTCTCTACAACTTTCTTCCACTTTTTTCCTAAAACTAAAAAGGCATCACATTCTTTTAAAAGTCTCTGTACCTTCAACTGTATCTTAACATTTGCTTCATTATACCATCGTTCAAACTCGCCACCATGAAGATGTATCACAGTTTTAACACCAAAACACTTACACAATTTATGAATCAGAAACTTTCTGTGAAAGCTTCCTTTATATGACATATGCATATGCATAATATCTGGTTTATATAAAATTATGCTCGCAACTATTTTTAAATAGGAAACCACAAAATATATTATCTTAGCAAGCGGATTCCCCGGATAAAAAGTTGGGATAAATTTTATCTGTATATCATCTTCTTCCCATTTATGGTTACGTAATTGTGAAATTACGCTTGTCATTCCTCCTTTATTTGATGGATGATTTCCACACATTAAAACTTTTACCATTTTACTTCTCCCGGCTGTAAACAAACTATGTATTATAAACGATAGGTTCCTTCTAGTGTACAAACCCCACGGGTATCCAATATAATCTTCCCCTTTAACCTGTCCATATTTTCTTTAATCTCATCATGCCCCACCAGAATAACAATAAGATCAACCACATTCAAAAAATCATCTAGGCTATGTTTTTGATTTTGGACAACATCCTTTGTAATCAATGGATCATAAACACTTACAAGATTTCCACTCAAATGCTTTTCCATAGTCTTTAGCATCTGTAAAGTTGGAGATTCCCGCATATCATCTACATTTTCTTTATAAGTAAGTCCGTATAGTCCAACTCTACTAACATCCTTCATTCCATGTTCTTCCATAATATCATGAACTCTCTCAAGAACAAACTCTGGCATTGAGTCATTGATTTTGCGAGCCGCAAGAATAATATTTGCAAGTCCGGGGTAATCACCGACCAAAAACCAAGGATCTACTGAAATACAATGTCCGCCTACGCCTGGTCCTGGGGCCAAAATATTTACTCTTGGATGTTTATTTGCAATACGTATTATTTCATACACATCCATATTATCAGAACGGCATATTTTAGCAAGCTCATTTGCATAAGCAATATTAATATCCCGAAATGTATTCTCGACCACCTTTGTCATTTCTGCTGTCCTAATATCTGTCAATACCAGCTCTGCTTTACAAAAACTAGAATACAATTTTTTTATTTTCTCTGCAATTTCCGGTTTATCTGCTCCTATAGTTCTTGAATTATTCTCTAATTCATACAACATATTTCCTGGAATAATCCGTTCAGGGGCATGAACCAAATGTATATCCTCACCACTTTTAAAATCCTTATCTACAAGCACTGGTCGAACGTAACGATCTATTGTTCCAGGTGATACTGTAGACTCTATTACAATAATTGTGCCCTTTTCACATACCTCCAAAATCTGCTCTACAGCATTTACGACATATCTGGCGTCCACTTTCTTACTAGCAGCATCATATGGCGTTGGTACTGAAACAATATACATATCTGTCTTTTGATATTTGGACGAGAAGATAATTCCCTTACTAACGGCTTTTTCAAAAAGACTATCTAGTCCCCCTTCTTTAAAAGTTACTCTCCCTCTATTTAATTCCATTATTACGTTTTCATTGTAATCAGTCCCTACAATTTCATTTCCATTAGCGGCTAAAATTAATGCCGTCGGCAAGCCTATATATCCCAAACCTATAACATTAATCATTTGATTGTTTCCTTTCTTATTTTAGTCTTTACTGTCAGAAGAACAAATTTAAAATTTCCAATAATATATCTTTTCCACATTCTTCTAGGCTCTTGCATAAATCTATATAACCACTCTAGTCCCAGTCCTTGCATCCATTTTGGTGCACGAGAAGTTACTCCAGCAATAACATCAAAGCTACCTCCTACTCCCATAACAAAAGGAACTTTCATAAAATCTAGATATTTTTTTATCCAATATTCCTTTTTAGGAGATGAAAACGCAACAAAAAGCATATCTGGTTTTGCCTTACGAATTTCTTCTGCAATTTGTTGTTCTTCTTGTATTGAAAAATAACCATTTCTCCTACCTACAATCTGAAGATTCTTATATTGCTGCCGAAAGTTATCTTCTACCTTTTTAACGACTTTCTCCTTCGCCCCAAACAAAAAAACTTTATAGCCTTTTTGATCTGCAACATGAATTAATCGAACAAACAAATCTATCCCTGTTACTCTTTCTTTAACTGGAATGTTTAACAACCTAGCCGCCCATACAATTGACGCACCGTCTGCATTGATGATTGGACAGTTATTTACAATCTGTGTTAATTTTTCATCTTTCTGCATCAGATTTATTTTCGATGCATTAATTACTACATGTTGCACTGGAACTTGATTCCGAATAATTGTTTCAACCCTCTTAATTGTCTCTTCCATTGTTAGGGCATCTACATACGTATTAAATATAGGAAATCGTTTTTGCTCAAAATTCACTTTCAACTTGCTCCTTTACCTTTTAAAACCACTCCAATTGTTTTAAACAAAATAAAAATATCTTCTTTTAACGACCAGTTGTCAATATATTCTATATCCATGGCAACAATCTCTTCAAAATTTTTGGTATTACTTCTTCCACTCACCTGCCACAAACCTGTTAGCCCAGGTGTAGTACTCAATCTTCGTTTATGATAGCCTTCATATTGTAAAAACTCTTCTTCTGTCGGAGGCCTTGTCCCTACAAGACTCATTTCTCCTTTTAATATATTCCAAAACTGCGGAAGTTCATCAATACTCGTTTTTCTTATAAACCTCCCCACTTTTGTAACCCGCGGATCATTCTCCATCTTAAACATTAAACCTTCCATTTCATTTTGAGACATCAATTCCTCTTTTCGTTTTTCTGCATCCATATACATAGAGCGAAATTTGTAAATCCGAAATCTTCTTCCATTCTTTCCCACTCTAACCTGTGAAAAAAACAAAGGTCCTGGAGATTCTATCAATAATACCGGTGCTAAAAACACAGTGACCACCGCAGTAATTACTAAGCCTACAATTGAACCCACAATATCAATAACTCTTTTAAAAAAAATCTGCTTAAATGAACGAATTCTTGGCGCAAATGAAACCGCATAGTAATTCCCTATCTTTTCCAGCTCACGTTGAGATGATATTTCCATTTCAAAAACATTAATAAATAGATTAACTATAATCCCCATTGTTTCCAATTCCTTAATAATATTCTTAATCGGAAGCTTTATTTGTGAGGAAAGATGAATAAAAATTTCATCTACAACATTCTTTTTAACATATTCCATCATATTAGAATAACCAGATACCACTGGTATTCCAGATATTTCTGATAATGTATTCTCATCTACTAAAATCAAACCCTTAATATTAATATTCCACGAATTATTTTCCTTTATATTTTCACATATGACTTCCGCTCTGTCTATCGTTGTAAGAACCAAAATGTTTCGAGCACCTATACCTTTGCTGTAAATATTTATCATATATCTTTTATATAATAGATGAGATATATATGACATAAAAAAATTTATACAGCAGAAATACAAATATACTAATCTCGAATAATCCTGAGCGTCTTGCATCAAAAATGCTACCATTGTAACGATAGCACCTAGTAATAATGTATTTTTTAATACAGAAATAAACTCCTGCTTTGTTTGACGCTGGAAAAATCTACGGTTAGGATTTGATATAAAATAAATAATTGTTATAGAAAAAAACAAAATTACAAGTCTTACCAAAACAATCGTTTTATTATACCCACCCCACATATTTCCAAAACGTATATAACATGCCAAAATATAACTAATCAAGATGCAAATACAATCTATAATAAATATAAAAAAATTCTGCAATTGCATCTGTTTTGCTTCCATCAATGTTTTTCTCCAATCCTGTAAAAGTTATGTACTTTTTGTATTATACTATACCTTATATTATTTGTCCAATTTATCATAAAATCAAATTTGGAATTTTAGGATTTGAAAATTCCTGAAATGAAAAGTTTATTTTTACTTTGAAAGAGGCAAAATGGATTTTAGCCTTACCTCTGTTTCCACTTCACTAACGGTTGCATTTTGTCTTACACTAATCCTATCTGACAGTCGCCGAAAGTTAAAATACCAATGCTTTTTCACACTTAACACTTGAAGAACGTCTCATCATTCTTACTGACATTACCAGTGGATCCAACAAGATTGTAATAGCCGTTCTAATTGATCTTACTACAGATTTGATAAATACCAGTATTGTCCTGAATACATACATGGATTGCCATTCCACCCTGGTTGATTCCCACGTGGGCGTAAATCTAACCATTCAGGAAGCTAAGTCTATGGCACAAACCATAGCTCCTTTTCTGAAACACAGGCTATCCCCTTACCAGCTCCTTATCAATCATCCAAAATTGAACATTTCTGGAAAAACCCTTTGCAATACACACATCGAAAATAATGTCTTTAATTTTTCATTTCTGGTATAAATTCATGTAGAATTGATAGAATTTTAAGAAAATTCGTGTAGATAAAATGCCCCTGCACATTAATGTGTTTCCGAGGTATCTTAATTTAATAAGAGATAGACGACACCTCCTATCCTGTGTTATACTTTCCATGCGGAAATACCTTCTCTCTGGTTAAATTGGGGTTTAGCGATTAAAATATAATACAGAATAGGTATTTCTGCTTTTTAAATATTCAGTTGTAACGCACATATTGTAATCCTACAGCAATTTGAAAATTCATATAATTATCTTCTTCAACTATATATCTTCATATGCTATAATAGTAAAAGTAAATATATAGTAATATTAACAAAATAAATGAGGTAAAATATTATGAAAAAAAAATCAATACTATTATTAATTATAATTACACTCTCTATTGGTTTAGCCAGTTGCAGAGAATCCAGCGGTCTTGAAACAGATAGTATAAAAATCAGCCAATATAAAGAAATAGAAATAGAACCATTAACCTCTCAAACGGCTGTTACAGATGAAGATGTAGAATATGCTATTCAAACAATTTTAGAACTTAGAGCTGAAGCATATCCTGTTTCAGATCGAGCTGCCCTCTATGGTGATACAGTCAATATTGATTTTATAGGCGAAATTAATGGTAATTCATTTGAAGGTGGAACTGAAAATGATTTTTCTGTAACTATTGGTTCTGAAGTATTAATACCAGGTTTTGAAGATAGTATAATTGGGCATAATATTGGAGATACTTATATTTGGGAAGGCATATTCCCCGAAAATTATAAAAATTTTGATTATGTAGGAAAACATGTAACATATACAATAACATTGAAAAGCATCACTGAATTGAAAAAACCAGAACTTACAAATGAATTTGTAAAATCTGTGTCAAAAACTTCAAATACAATAGAAGAATATCGAAATGAAATCAAACAACAACTTCAACAAGAAGCCGAAGTAAACTATAAAGAAAGCTTAACTGAAGAAATTTGGCAAACTATTCTCAAAAATACAGAAGTAATCAAATATCCTGAAGACGAAATAAATAAAATATTTAATGAACAAGTTAAGCCATATAAATCCATGGCCAAATCTCTTGACATGGAGTATAAAGATTTTATAGAATCACAAATTGAATTATCAGTTGATGAATTTGAGGGCGAAATAAAAGATGCTGCAAAAATAAAAGTCAAGCAATCACTAATATGTAATGCAATTGCTGAAGCTGAAAATATAGAACTCGATGATAAAACTTATAAGCAGCAACTAGAAATAATAGCAAAAATGTATGGATTTAAAAATGTAGAAGATTTGAAAAAAGAGTTTTCCGATGACGAATTAAAAGAAATTTCTCTAAATAATCTTGTAAAAAGTTGGCTTGTTACACATAATATTAAAAATTTTCAATAAGCTATAAGTTCTTTTTATATATTATCAGGTGAAGTCTATCCAATACAGCTCGTTTTTGCCTGTTTGTTCGGATAGACTTCGTTCTAATTTAGCAACATAAACATCATAAACACTTCATTACACCCCTGGCAAATACTGCCCATGTATAAAAAATACTCCACAAATATAAATCCTTCTTTGGAAAAACTGGATAATCATAATCCAATAACCCATAGATAGTAATTTTTCCGTCAAGGAATGTATGATAGGATTATTGTTTCCGAAGCCACATATTATTGTCGTATATAGTCCCTCAAAAAACTTTAAAAATCAGCAGCCAGCACTCTTCTGACATATGTTTTCTGCTCCCAGAAACTAAAGGATATGCTATCCTATACTTTTTGAAACCACTTGTTTTCAGGAGCGCCCTATTATTTATAACAGAACATCTTCTTCCCAAAAGGATTGACAGACTCGCAACATTTATAAAGGAAAGCTTTCAGATCGTGTTTTTTAAACATTTTCCTCTTAAATTCCTTGTTATCGGCGGGCTATATTTATACATCTCTTTGCATGCGATCATATAACTACCCTCTTTAAAAAATCCAGATTTGTTGTCATAGACTTTTGCTCCCATAACTATCCGCGCCGCCCCAAACTCAGAGCTAGGAACCATCTTTATCCATTGGAAAATATCCTATCCATCGAGAATAAGAAACTGAAAACCACACAGAGCATACAAAAGCTTTCCCCGTCGTCTCGTTTTTGTGAGTTTCCGTCACCTTTAGCATAAATTAAGTTATGTTTATAAAACTTAGTCCTAATTCTTTTGTCTAGAAACAAATTCCAGTTTCTCCTCACAAAACGTGGCGAAAACCTGAAATCTGTAATGATTTATCAGCTCATTCATGATGTGAATAGGCAATCTTTGAACTTTTCTTTTGGCTGGTCATCAATATAAGAAAAAAGCACATTCGGTATTTCCACCCGCATGCCACTGTTCCCATACGCTAGAATTCTTCACCAGAACTGCCAACTTTATTCTGCAATCACAGATAAGATATCTGTACAGCTTCCCCAAATACCGACTAGTGTTAAATGAATAGTTGACATACCATTCTATACTCTTAGTGTTATTATTCTGCTAATTAATGAAATTCACCTTCTACTCAACAAATCCCTCTGCTTCCCCAACCATATACTGCTCCCCGGAACTATCCACTACATAAGCCTGAATATAATAGTTTCCTGTCTTATAATTAAAATTTGGAACATTCACATTTGCATAATAACTTCCTGTCTCTACT
>JAAWBZ010000014.1 GCA_022792945.1 Oscillospiraceae bacterium
GAGGCCGCCCTTGTAGGGGCCGATGGCGCCGTTGAACTGGCAGCGGTAGCCGATGTTGGTGTGCCACTGGCCGGCGTCGTCCATCCAGCACACGCGGAAGGTGAACATCCGCTCCGGCTCCACCATGCGGCCCAGCAGGTCTGCCTGCTCGTACTCGGGGTGGGCGTTGATCACCGGCTCAATGGACGAGAAGACCTCCTCCACAGTCTGTACAAACTCCGGCTCGCCGCCGTGCTTCCTCTTGACATTCTCGATCACGCTTTGGATGTATGCGTTCATAGGATTTTTCCTCCTGCAAATCAAAATCAGCGCTTTTTGTTGGTGGTTTCCGAGAAGAACACGGCAACGATGATGATGACGCCCAGCACGACCTTCTGATAGTAACTGCCGATGCCCTGGAGGGTCATGAAGTTGTTGATGATGGCGATGACCAGCGCGCCGAACATGACCACCACGGGCTTGCCGCGGCCGCCGGCTAAGGTGGCGCCGCCGATGACGGTGGAGGCGATGGCGTAGTTGACATAGGTCAGGCCCGTGGTGGGCGAGCCGACGCCCAGGCGCGCCGCCATGATGATGCCGCTCCAGCCCGCCAGGAAGCCAGAGAGCATATAGGCCGAGAAGGTCAGGCGCTTGATGTTGATGCCCGCCAGGTGCGCTGCCGCCGGGTTGCCGCCGATGGCGTACAGGCTCCGGCCGTAGGTGGTCTTGGCCATGACGAACTGGAGCACGGCCACAATGATGATCATGTAGACGATGCAGTTGGAGATGCCCAGGGTCTCGCCGTTGCCGAAGAAGAGGAACGCCTGGTTGGTGATGGTGATGGTGTTGGAGTTGCAGTAGATGTACTTGAAGCCCTCCATGATGGAGCTGCACGCCAGGGTGGCGATGAAGGGGGCGATGTTCATGTAGTTGACCATGAAGCCCGCCATCGTGCCGACCACCGTGCAGATGAGCAGCGTCACCGCCACGGCCGCGCCGGCGGGCATACCGTCCAGCAGGGAGCCGGCCAGGAACACGCCCGCGAAGCCGGCGTTGGCCGCCACGCCCAGGTCGATGCCGCCGGTGACCACCACCAGCAGCATGCCCATGCTGATGATGGCCAGGTTAGAGGTCGTGCGCAGGACGTTCTCCAGGTTGGAGCCCGTCAGGAAGGACGAGTTGACGACGCCGCAGACCAGAATCAGCAAAATCACAAACAGGATCAGCGAATACTCCCGCAGGAGCTTCGTATATTTTCTTTGTTTCATGCTTACCACATCTCCTTAACCGATCATGTATTTGAGCAGCAGCTCTTCCGTCGCGTCCGCGATGGCAAATTCCGCGTTGATCTCGCCGTTGGCCATGACCAGGATGCGGTCGCAGTTGGTCAGCAGCTCCGGCAGCTCTGAGGAGACCATCAGCACCGCGCCGCCGTCGGCGGCGTAGCTCTGGATCAGCTTGTGGATTTCCCACTTGGCGCCCACGTCCACGCCCTGGGTGGGCTCGTTGAAAATGATGAGCTTGGCGTCGGTGGAAAAGGCGCGGCCGATCATGACGCGCTGCTGGTTGCCGCCGCTGAGGGAGTTGACCGGATCGGACAGCGCCGCGTATTTCAGATGGACGTTCTGCGCGGAGGAAAGAGCCAGATCGTTCTGCTTTTTCGCGCTCATGACGCTGCCGCGGCTGAACTTGGAGTAGGAGGAGAGCGTGATATTGAAGCCGATGCTCTGCTTGAGGATCAGCCCCTCGATGCTGCGCTCCGCCGGCAGGGCCGTGATGCCCGCTGCGATGGCCCGCTTGGGCGAGCGGGGGACGTAGGGCTTCCCCTCCAGCGTCATCTGCCCCGAGCCGAGGGGACTCATGCCGCAGACGGCGCGGTAGAGCAGTTCCTTGCCGCTGCCGAGCAGGCCGGCCACGCCGACGATCTCACCCTTGCGCACGCGCAGGCTGATGTTCTTGAGCAGGCCGTCTTTGGTGGTGATGTTCTGGATCTCAAACACATTTTCGTCGGGCAGTTCGATGCCGATGCGGGCGGACCGCTCGATCTTCCGGCCTACCATCAGCTCCGTCACGCGGTTTTCGTCCATCTCCGCGGTGTTGTAGGTCCCCACGGTGCAGCCGTCCTTGAGGATGGTCATGCGGTCAGAGATGCGGAAGATCTCCTTGAGGTGGTGGGAGACATAGATGATGGAATAGCCCTGCTCCTTGAGCATATTGAGAATGGCGAACAGATTGTCCACCTCGCTGTAGGAGATGGCGGCGGTGGGCTCGTCGAGAATGAGGATCTTGCCCTCGATGGCGATGGCGTGGGCGATCTGGACGATCTGCTGCTTCTCCGGGGTGATATCGCACATCCTGTCATGGGTGTTGATGTCGAATTTCAGCTCCGAGATGATCCGGCGGGCCTCCTTGTGGATGCCCCGCCACGATACCAGGCCCTTGAGGCCGCCCTTGCGGTATTTGTCCCAGTGGCCGATGCAGATATTTTCGCCGACCGTTAGGTTGGGGAAGGAGGTCTTTTCCTGGTACTCCATGCAGATGCCCTGCTCCTGGGCGTCAATGGGGTTTTTAAAGCGGACGGTCTTTCCCTCCAGGATGATGTTCCCCTCGTAGGTCAGGTGGACGCCGGAGAGGATCTTCAAAAGGGTCGATTTTCCCGCGCCGTTCTCGCCCACCAGCGCATGGATCTCGCCGCGGCGCAGGTCAAAGCAGACGTCGTTGAGGGCCTTGACGCCGGGGAATTCCTTGGTGATATGCTCCAGTTTCAGGATGATCTCAGGCTCCGATCTCGCTTTTTCGATTTCTTCCATTTATCGTTTGCCTCCATTCTGGTTTGCGTTTCCGGCGGGACCGCGGCGCGGCCCCGCCGGGCCAGGGATCAATAGAGCGAATTCGGGTCGTAGTAGCTGTCCACGTTGTCTTTGGTAACGATGTCGAACTCCGTGTAATAGGTGCCGCTGATGGTGGTGTCGCCGCTGAGATAGGCGTCGATCTTTTCCACCGAGAGATCCGCCACGTCCACGGGACTGTTGACACCGTCGCCGTAGAGCTTGCCCTCCTTGACCTTCTCATAGCCCTGGCGCATGCCGTCGATGCCCAGGATGATGTAGTCGGCGGGGTTCCGGCCGGCTTCCTCCAGCGCGGTGATGGCGCCCAGGGCCATGGCGTCATTCTCGCAGTAGACCACGTCGAAGTCGCCGTCGAAGCGGGTGATGATATCGACCATCCGCTCGTAGGCCATCTCCTGCTCATAGTTGCAGTAGGACTGGTAGAGGATGTTGAAGTTGGTGCTGGAGCCGTTCTCGATCTGGTAGTCGGCGATGCCGGTGACGAAGCCCAGGCGGCGGTCCCAGCTGTCCTCGCCGCCGGCGAAGCCGCTGAGGATGATGATATCTACGGTCTCCCCCTGGGGGAACAGCGCGCCCACACGCCGGCCGTGCTCCTTGCCGATGGACCAGTTGTCGCAGATGAAGGTGGCGATGCTGTAGCCGGTGTCGCTGATGGGGATATCCACCGCGAAGACCGGGATCCCGGCCTTTTCCGCCTGGAGGCTCACGTCGGCGACGGAGTCGGAGGCGTAGGGGTTGATGAGCAGGGCGTCCACATTCATGGAGATAAAGGTCTGAATGTCGGCCAGCTGCGTGGAGACGTCGCCGGCGGCGTCGGTGTAGACCACCTCGTAGCCCTTTGCCTCAAAGCCGGCTTTCAGCCGGTCCAGCATGGCCTGCCAGTAGGGCGTACCCGCCAGGGAGGCGATGGAGAAGCCGATGGTCTTGCCCTCGCCGCTGGTGCCGCTCTCCACGCTGGCGCTGATGGCGGGCGCGGTGTCCTGGCTGGGCGCGGGACTCGGCGCGGGGGCGGGATCCGCGTTTTTGCCGCCGCTGTAGGTACAGCCGCAGAGCATCACCAGAAGCAGCAGCAGGGCGGTCAGCCTTTTCCATGTACATTTCCTCATTTTATGACATCTCCTTCTTTATTGTATGGCCGGACGGCGGGCGCCGCCCGGCCATGGTTTACCCATGGGCCTTGCAGCGGATGGCTTCCACCGTCAGCTTTAAAATCGTCACGGTGTTTTCCGCTCCTTCGGGAAAGCGCCATTGCTGCGGGCCCGCCGTGTGGTTCAGGATGTGCCGCAGGGCTTCCCGCTTTTCCGCCGGGTCCAGGACCTCGCGGATGGAACCGCTGCCCATGACGCTCCGCACCGCGCAGCTGTACTTGCACGGTGCTTCGGCCCGGTGCAGCGTGTAGCCGCAGTCCATTTCAAAGGCCGCGCGGCCGTATTTTCGCGCCAGCTCCAGCTTCCGGCCCTCGCGGGCGCTGTGGAAATAGAGCACGCGCGCGACCTCGTGGCAAAAGCCGAAGCTCAGGGGCACGATGTAGCAGTCCTCGCCGTCGGCAAAGCCCAGGCGGCAGCAGTGACAGGCGCGGATGATCTCGTCGATCGCCTGCGGGTCGGTCACTTCAAAGTCTTTGCGCCGCATGATGGCCCCTCTTTCATGCGTCCTGACCTGCGGCGCGGAAATAGCGCAGATAGCCCTCCAGCATATAGAGCCCCGCACAGGCACCCTGGTCCTCGACGCCCTGGGCCGCGGCGCGGTGGACGGCGGCCTTGCCATACTTGGGCTCCATGGACCGGGTGGCCTCCACGCCCTCCCGCGCGCCGGCCACGGCGATCTCGCCGGCCTTTGCCAGGTCCATGCCCGGATCCTCATCCAGCGCCGCCGCCAGACGGTCCGCCGCGGGGCCGATGGCATCCAGGACCGTCCGCTCGCCGCGCTGGCAGCGGCCGCGCTTGGCGATCCCCTCGGCAAAGCCTTGGAGGTAGGCCGCGTAGCCCTCCGCGTCCATTTCGCCCCAGCCGGTCAGGGCCTTCCCACCGGTCATCACGCCCGAGGCCATCAGCGTGCCCATGGTGGAGGGCACCACCGAGGCCATTTTCATCCCGGCCTTCATCAGCCGCTTGCCCAGGTCCGGCTCATCCTGCTCGTCCAGCACCGCCGGCAGCGCGCCGAAGCCCTTGCGCATGGTCAGGCCCAGATCGCCGTCGCCCAGCTTCGCGTCCATTTCGCACAGCGCGTCGGCCTGCTCGGCCATCCGCTCCGCCACACAGGTGAAGAGCCGCGGCAGGTCCTTGATCCCGATCACTCTCATTTCCCCATCTCCTCTTTCTTATTTCTGGGTGTAGAACGGCGTGCGGACCGGGTAGTCCAGCCAGCCTTTGAGCGCCTCGTCCACCTTGCAGAGGGAGATGGACGCGCCGGCCATTTCCATGGACGTGGCGTACTCGCCCACGAAGGTCCGGCAGACGCGGACACCACGGTCGGCCAGCTGTGCGGTCACGTCGCCGCTGAGGATGTACAGCTCCTCAATGGAGGTGGCGCCCAGGCCGTTGATGAGGATGGCGACCTCCTCGCCGGCAGCGACGGGCATGTCGTCCAGCAGGGTCTTGAGGGACTCCGCGGCGATCTCCGCCGAGGTCTTGATGGGGCCGTTCCAGATGCCCGGCTCGCCGTGGATGCCCATGCCCATAGCCATCTCGCTCTCCTGGAGGGTGAAGTTTGCGTGGCCGACCTCGGGGATGACGCAGGGGGTCAGGGCGAAGCCCACGGTGCGGGTGGCGTCCTTGGCCTTCTGCGCCGCCGCCAGAACCTCGTCCAGGGAGCCCATCTGCGCGGCTTTCGCGCCGGCGGCCTTGTACATAAAGAAGATGCCCGCTACGCCGCGGCGTACCTCCGGCGCGCCGGAGTTCACGTCGTCCGCGCCCACGATGGAACGGGTCTCGATGCCCTCCAGCTCGCACAGCTCAGCGGCCATGTCGAAATTCATGATATCGCCGGTGTAATTGCCATAGAGGTAGAGGACGCCGCCGCCGTTGTGGACCTCCTTGCTGACGTTGAAGATCTGCTCGGCCGAGGGCGACTGGAACACGCCGCCGACGCCGCAGCCGTCCAGCAGCCCCTCGCCGACGTAGCCCAGGAAAAGAGGCAGGTGGCCGGTGCCGCCGCCGGTGATGATGGCGACCTTGCCCGGGACCTTTTGGGTGGTGCAGTAGCAGCGCAGGTCGCCGTCGACGTACTTCACTGCGTCGCCGTGGGCTGCGTAGATGCCCTTGAGCATATCGTCGGTGTACCGCTCGGGGGCGTTGATGATCTTGTTCATAAGAATCGCTCCTTTCACAACTGTCCTATGCCGGCGCCGTCGGACAGCCGGCCATGAACGCGCCTCGCTTATTCCTCCGGATAACCGGGAAATAAATCAATAGATTTACGCGTTCTTTGTATGACAATCATGCTACAGAAAACTCATGCTTTTGTCAATCCTGAATTGGAGAATTACAAATATTTTGGTGTCATGCACAATTTGGCATAAAGAAGATGAACAAATCAAACAAAAATATTCCGGGTGTTGACAGACGGATACTGTAAATATATAGTAGATGACAGAAAACTTGAACCGATAAATAAAGGGCGGATGATGTAAAAATGACGCAAAAAAACAACCCACAGATCTCCATTTCCGAGCAGGTCCTCAACGAATTGCGCAACCAGATCGCCGCCGGCCTCCTGAAGGACGGCACACAGCTGCCCACCGAGGCGGAGCTGGCCAAACAGTTCAATGTCAGCCGCGCCTCGGTCCGGGAGGCCATCAAGACGCTCAACTACTTAGGGATCGTGGAATCCTGCACCTCCCGCGGCACCCGGATCACCAGCAAGAGCCGCCTGATCGAAAAGGTCGCGTCCTGGACTGCGGTGCTGGGCTGCGAGGATATCCGCGACGCGTTCGTCCTGGGCACCGCGCTGGACACCCAGGTCACCATCATCGTGGCGGAGCGGCTGAACCATGATCGGGGGGAATATAGTGATTTCTGCGCGGAAATTGTGCAGATCCTCGCGAAAATGGCGGTTTCCTCCATACAAAAGGACCTGCCGGAGTTCCGAAGCGGCTTTTCCGCGTTCTTCCGGAGCCTCTATGATTTCTCCCAGAATACCATCTTTATTTCCCTCAACGAGTGCATCGACAGCCTCATCGCCGAACGCGTCTGCGCCGCGTACTATACCACCGGGACCATGCTGGAGGCTGTGCAATACTATAATTCTGCCTGGAACGCCATCTCCAGCTACAATACCAGCGAGGGCATCGCCGCCTTCCAAAACTACGGCGCGTTCGCCTACGATATCATGGCCCGGTACGAGGGTTTAGCGGACAAAGCCGGCGCCGGCGCCTCGGATCTCCACTCTGAGCCATCTGACAGCGCGGAAACCTAGCATTTTCTGTTGCAGTTTCCACAAAAGCATTCTTATCTTTCTGTTTAACCCGCCAATCTTCTCTCTTTGTAAGACAAAGATATTGACAGAGCACGGAAAACCAGCTAGAATAAGTTCAACAAAGCCGCCGAGGCGGCGCGTGAACTTTGTCGTCTGGACAGGAGTGTGCTCAGTCATGGAATTCTCCGAGAAGGTACGTAAATGCGGCTTATCGCCGATGCGCAAGTTTCATCCCCTTGCCGTGGCGGCCCGGCAGCGAGGCCGCCGGATCTACCATCTGAATATCGGACAGCCGGATATCGAGACGCCGCAGGCGTACTTTGACGCGGTGCGTAGATTTTCCCAGCCGGTGCTGGAGTACGCGCCCTCGCCGGGCCTGCCGGCGCTGGTGGAGGCGGTGCGCGGCTATTACGCCGGGCTGGACATTCCGCTGGGGGAGCCGGATATTCTGGTGACCACCGGCGGGTCCGAGGCCCTCTCCATCGCCCTGGCCTGCATCCTGGACGACGGCGACGAGATCCTGATCCCCGAGCCGTTCTATCCCAACTACAACACCTTCGTCCGCGCCACCGGCGCCGCCATCCGCCCGCTGCCCACCCGCCCAGAGGACGGCTACCGCTTCGCCGACCGCGCGAGGATCGAGGCGCAGCTGACGCCCCGGACCCGGGCCATTATGGTGACCAACCCCGGCAACCCCACCGGCATCGTGTTGACGCCGGAGGAGCTGCGGATGCTCACGGAGGTGGCGCGGGACCACAGCCTCTTCCTCATCGGCGACGAGGTCTACCGGGAATTTGTCTACGGCGGCGAGCCTTTGGGCAGCCTGCTGCAATTCCCGGAGGCGGCGGAGCAGGTGATCGTCATCGACTCGGTCTCCAAGCGCTTTTCCGCCTGCGGCGCCCGCATCGGGGCCCTCATCAGCCGCAACCAGGAGCTGATGGGCCACGCCATGAAGTTCTGCCAGAGCCGCCTCTCCGTGGCGACGCTGGATCAGGTCGCCGCCGCGGCGCTTTACAGCGTTGGCCCGGATTATTTCGACGCGGTCCGCCAGGAATACCGGCTGCGCCGCGATACGGTGATGGAACAGCTCTCGGCCATCCCCGGTGTGGTCTGCGCCTGTCCCAAGGGCGCGTTCTACGCCATGGCCAAGCTTCCGGTGGACGACACCGAGGCGTTCCAGCGCTGGCTCCTGGAGGAATTCGAGGATCGGGGCGAGACCGTGATGTTCGCGCCAGGCAGCGGCTTTTACGCCACGCCGGGCGCGGGCCGCGACGAGATCCGCATCGCCTACGTCCTCAAGCAGGCGGATCTGGCGCGTGCCATGGACCTCCTGGCCCTGGGCATCGCGGCCTACCGGCAGTCCCGCATGGGCATGAAACCGTGAATCCACTCCGCCGGGGTGGGTCACGCCGGCGGAGCTGTTCAAAATTTTATTCAGAAAGGTGAAGATCCAGATGGATTACAAGGAATTGAAAAACGCTGCCTTTAAGCAGAGAGAGCGGATGGCCGTCAGCACGGAGTCCCTGCTCGAGCGCGTGGAGCGCTCCCCCTTCGGCGAAAAGACCAAGGCCATGCTGCGCGACTGCGTCAAGTATGAGTCCTACGGCGGCATGGCCTGGGCGCTGTTCGACTCCGCGCCCGTGGCGGAGCGCGCCGCCGGCTCCTACGTCTACGACGTGGACGGCAAGCCCTACATCGACTACCTCTCCGGCTTCTCCGTCAGCCAGTTCGGCAACTGCCAGGAGAAGATCACCCAGATCATCCAGGAGCAGGCCGCCAAGCTGGTCCACTACTTCGACCTGCCCCACCTGGAGCGCGTGAAGCTCTCCAAGAAGCTCTGCGAGAAGTCCCGCATCACCAGTGCCCCCACGAAGGTGGTCTACGGCGTCACCGGCTCCGACGGCATCGAGCTGGCCGTCCGCGCCGCCCGGTACTACACTGGCAAGCCCAACATCCTGGTGGCCTACGGCGACTACCACGGCGTGACCTACGGCACCATGGCCCTGACCTCCAAGGGCGGCATGCAGCAGAACTTCTACCCCGTCACCCCCGACCAGCACGTGGGCTACTTCTATATGCCGCATCCCTACCGCTCCCCCGACGAGAAGTACTCCGGCCACGGAATGGAGGCCATCAGGGAGCTGGAGCGCGGCCTGGAGGGCAAGGAGACGCCCTACTGCGACTGCCGCGCCAACCTGAACAACGTCGCCGCCATCCTGGTGGAGCCCTTCCAGTCCTCCGCCGGCTATTACATCCCGCCCAAGGAGTACCTCCAGGAGCTGCGCCGCATCTGCGACCGCTTCGGCATGCTGCTGATCGTCGATGAGATCCAGGCGGGCCTGGGCCGCTCGGGCAAGCTGTGGGCCTTTGAGCACTCCGGCATCGAGCCCGATATGATCGTCACCTCCAAGGCCCTGGGCGGCGGCCTGCCCATCTCGGCGGTCATCGCCAAGGAGGAGATCCTCATGCAGTGGGCCCCCGGCGCCCACGTCTCCACCCAGGCCGGCAACGTCCTGGCCTGCGCCGCGGGCAACTACGTCCTGGACGTGGTGTCCAGCCCCGAGTTCCTGGCCCAGGTCAACGACATCGGCGGCTATTTCAAGGCCGGCTGGCAGGCCCTCCAAGAGAAGCACCCCTCCATCGGCTGGATCGACAACATGGGCATCTACACCGGTATCGAGCTGGTCATGGATCCGGCCACCAAGGAGCCGGCCGCCGACTTTGCCCAGTTCGTGCTCAACGAGTCCATCGCCGCGGGCATCCTGTTCGAGAAAGGCGGCTATTATTACAACCGCCTCCAGATGATCCCCGCGCTGAATACCAGCAAGTCCACCATGGACGATTCCTTCGCCATCTGGGACAAGATCTTCACCAAGGGCGAAAAGCAGTTCGGCATCTCCAAATAACCGACGAAACAGCCGCGGCGGGGAACGGCCCGATTTGGACCGTTCCCCGCCGCAAAAAGCAGAAAGGAGCCTTTTTATGAACGTAAAAGTACAGGAACTGACGGCGGAGGCTTTCGCGCCCTATGGCACCTTCATCAACGTGCACGACGGCTTTTCCAACGAGACCATCTCCTTCCAGGCCGACCGGATGCTCCACTATATCGGCGCGCCGGCCCTGGACAGCCTCAGCACCATCCGCATCCGTCCCCGGCCGCTGCAGCTGACGGTGACGGAATACCACAACGACACCGAGGAGGTCTTCGGCGGCTACGCGGCGGACATGCTGTTCCATGTCGCCCTGCTGGGCGCGGACAATAAACCGGACCTGGATACCCTCGCCGTGTTCCGGATGCCGGCGGGCACCTTCTGCCGCGTCAAACGCCGCGTCCTCCATCATGCCCCCTTCACCCTGGGCGACCAGGCGGAAGACGGCATCGTCCTGCTCTCCCCCGCCGCCTATACCATCGATTGCCATGTTCTAGATTTCGATGCGCCGATCAGTATCATTTACTGACAGGACATCCCCGTCCAAAAGCGCATTATTTCAGCTTGCGGCATAGAGGATCCGATCCCGACAGGTATTGCTTGTATGTAATACTTGTCGGGATTTTGTTTGCCCGCAGGTTGGTCCATTTTGCGTAGCTTAAATCGAGTAGTCATGTGTCAACGCCAATTTGAAATTGTAAGAAAACGCCGAAGAAATTTTGTAGTTTTTCGGCGGGGGGGGGGTAACAAACTCAAGCGTTTCCTTGCTCAAAAAGTGTGTTTACAATCTGCTGCTTCTGGC
>JAAWBZ010000015.1 GCA_022792945.1 Oscillospiraceae bacterium
CTGGCCCGGTGGTGCAGTCGGTTAGCACGCCAGCCTGTCACGCTGGAGGTCGACGGTTCGAGTCCGTTCCGGGTCGCCATATTCCAAGCATACGCCCGTTTGCGGCGTATACGCCTCTGTAGCTCAGTTGGTAGAGCAGGGGACTGAAAATCCCCGTGTCGTTGGTTCGATTCCGACCGGAGGCACCACGTCAGGCATACCGTGCCTGTTCCACGGCTGAACGTCCTCCTTGTGAGGGCGTTTGGGACCTGTTAGGGATGGAAACGGACGGCCTCATCCGCATGGAATACTGTGCGGAGACGTGCGGGTGTAGCTCATCTGGTAGAGCGCCACCTTGCCAAGGTGGAGGTAGCGAGTTCGAGCCTCGTCACCCGCTCCAAGTCCGGTGCCATGGCCAAGTGGTAAGGCAAAGGTCTGCAAAACCTTCATTCCCCAGTTCAAATCTGGGTGGCACCTCCAGCTCAGAAATTCCCACCACTGTTCTGTTTCCGGCTTCGCCGGGAACTGCACTCTGGTGGGAATTTCTTCGCCTGCGCCCGCAACCCCGCTTCGCTGGGCCTGCGGGTGTTTTTTTGCGGAGGCCGGTCGCCTGCCTGCATCTGGATTCGTCGGCATGGCAGGTGACACGCCCTTGGGGCGTGTTTTTGTGTCCGTTCTTTTGGCAGGTATCTGTACAAAAACCAGTCAAAAATATCGCAAAAAGTGCTTGACCTTCTCACAGTGTGAGGGTGTATTCTATATTCGGAACCGGTTCCCACTATCAATCACAGGTTCAGGAGGAATGTCATGCTGACCATCGGTGATTTTTCACAGCTCAGCCGCGTCACGCCCCGGATGCTGCGCCACTACGACGCTCTGGGCCTGCTGCGCCCGGCGACGGTGGGTGAGAACGGCTACCGCTACTACGGGCAGGCGCAGCTGGCTGACCTGGCGCGCATCCAGTGGCTCCAGGGCTACGGCTTTACCCTGGCCGAGATCGGGCCGCTGCTGGCCCTGGACGACGCGCGGCTGGTACGGCAGCTGCGGGCACGGCGGCTGGCGCTCTATCAGGAGCTGGACCGGCAGCAGGCGCGTATTCACCGGCTCGAAGCCGACATCCTCCGTATGGAGGGAACAACTATGATCGAAACACCGTATCAAGTCATTCTGCTGGAGAACCCTGCGCAAAAGGTGTTCTCCATCCGGGAAACCCTGGGCGTGGAGCAGTTTCACCAGCTGTTTCTCCGGCTGCGCCACGAGGCCGCGGCCCGCGGCCTGACCCAGGCCGGCCCCATCCAGGTACGCTACCACGACCGGGACTTTGACCCGGCCCGTGCCGACGTGGAGGCCCAGATGGTGGTGGCCCAGGACGCCCCCGGCGTCACGCTCCAGCCGGCGTGCCTCTGCGCGGCGGTTCAGCACCGCGGCCCCTACGAAAATCTGCACCTGGCCTACGAGGCGCTGTGCGCCTGGCTGGGGGCGCACACCGAGTACCGCATCTGCGCGCCGGCCATAGAGCGCTACCTCAATGATCCCCACAACACGACCCCCGATCAGCTGGAGACCGGCGTCATGTTCCCGGTAGATCGCGTATAAAAACCCATAAATTGTGAAAAGGACGGCCCACGGGCCGTCCTTTTGCGGGCTGGCAAAGCGCGTGTCTGTCCTCCCCCGCCCCCTCTGCCGGAGGGGCCTTTGACGCGCTACAAATAACAGCGCCGCCCATCTGGGCGGCGCATTTTCTATAGTATACCGGAACATCGCACGGCAGACCGAAAGGCCGACCGCACAGCGCCGGGAATTTCCTTTATCCTAGAGACAAAAAGGAGGGTTATTTTATGGGTTATTGTCACAATTTTTCTAAAAGTCTGGAAGCTATCCGCAAGCGAAAACACGAAACTTTGTATGAATTTTCGCAGGAGCTGGATGTTTCCAAGTCCACCCTTCAGGACATTCTCAAGGGTGGCAACACGACGCTGCACACAGCGCTCCATATCGCCGCGCATCTGAATGTGCCCCTGAGCACCCTGACCGGCGAGGTGGTGCCCGTGGAAAAGCTGGACGCCCTGACGGCGCTGCTGAGCTACTTCGGATGGTTTGAACGCCTGCGTGCTGAGGACCAGCGGGCGGTGGCGAGCCATATCCGCGCGATCATGGAGGTGCTGCAAAAATGAAACAGGTATTCTATGAGGTCCTGGCACTGCGGCAGCCGCGGGAGGGCTACGGCCTTCTGGCCCTGGAGCGGACGGAGGGCGTCTGGCGGGCAGCCGCCGCGTGTGCACCAGTCACGGAGAGACGGGAGGACGCGGCGCGCCTGGCAGCGCTGTGCACGGCATTGCAGCTCTCCCCGATCCACCTGCCGGAGGTCACCGCTGATTTTCAGCAGCAGGCTTTGGCAGCTGGGCTTGACAAATCGCCGGACAGCCTCTATAATTAAACCGTTAGTTTAATTATAGAGGAGGAATGGAACTTGGGCCGCAGAAAAAAAGAACCGCCCCAGGCGCACCGGACGAAAATCCTGTCGGCGGCGTCGGCGCTGTTTCTGGAGAAGGGTGTTGCGGCGTCCACTGTGGACGAGATCGCCCGGGAGGCCGGGTACAGCAAGGCGACGCTGTACGTCTACTTCGCCAACAAGGACGAAATTTATTTCGCGCTGGTGCTGGCGCACATGCGCCGCCTGTCGGAAACCATCGGGGACATCCTGGGTCGGAAGGCCGGCACGGCGGCGGCGTGGACGGCGCAATATCTGGAAATCTGCTTTGCCGTGCAGCGGCTGTGCGCCGCGTATCCGATGTACTTTGAGGGCATGATCGGCCACATCCGCGTGGACATCGCCGCCGATGAGACGCCGCAGGTCTACCGGGACCTCTACCAGCTGGGGCTGGAGATGAGCAGTCAGCTCCAGGGGTTTCTGGAGACCGGGACCGCCCTGGGCCTCCTCCGTCCGGACAGCCGGCCGGAGGCCGTACTGCTCTTTTTCTGGAGCAGTCTCTCCGGCATTGTCCGGATGGCGGAGCAGAAAAAGTCCTACTATGCGTTGCTGGGGCTGCACAGCGAGGAATTTTTAAAGTGGGAATTCCTGACGCTGCTGTCCGCCTGCCTGGGCGGGCGGGGAGAGCTGCCATGAGGCGGCGGGCTGTCAAGGCACTGTGCGCGGCGGGGGCCGCGCTGCTGCTGGGAGGTGCGGTGATGCTGTACGTTTTGGGCAGGCCCGCCCGGGTGCGGACCGACACGCTTCTGCCGGGTGCGGACAAAATGCTCCGGGCGGTGCTCTATCACGGCTCCCTGGCCGCCAACTCCCACAACGCCCAGGGCTGGCAAGCGGAGCTGGACCCGGCGGCGCGGACGCTGCGGGTTTTTCTGGACCCGGATCGAGGCCTGGACGTGGTGGACCCGGCGCGGCGGGAGCAGTACATCTCGTTGGGGTGCTATGTGGAAGCCCTGGCGTTCGCCTTCGACGCCTATGGGTACGACACGGAGATCGCCTGCCCCGGTGCGCAGGGCGAGGCTGCGGTGATCGCCTATACCCGCCGGACGGACGCGGCGGTGAACCGGAGAAAGCTGGAGATTATCCGCCGCCGCCACACCGACAAGCGCAGCTACCGCACCGCCCCCATCCAGCCGGAGGCCCTGGCGCGGCTTCTGCGCGGTACGGACGGCGTGTATGGCTATGAAATCGGGACGGAAGCGTTTTCTTACCTGCAAAGCGGCACCGTGGAAGCCGTGATCCGCCAGAGCGCGGACGCGGCGTACCGCCGGGAGCTGGGACAGTGGATGCGCCTCTCCGACCGGGAGGCCGCGGAGAAGCAGGACGGGATCACCGCGGAAATGCTGGGCCTGCGCGGCGCCATCAAGGCGCTCTACTACCTGACCACCAGCCACCGCAGCGCCGAGGGCGACGCCTTTGCCGCCCAGGGCGTGGACACGGCCCGGCGGCAGGCGGAGCACTGCGGGGCGTTCTTCGTGGTGACGGGCGAGGACACGGCGTCCGGCTGGCTGGACGCCGGGCGGCGGACACAGGCGTTCTGGTTCCAGTGCGTGGAAAATCAGGTCTCCGTCCAGCCCATGAGCGCCCCGCTGGAGACGCCGTCAGGGCAGGACGAGGTCACGCGCCGCCTGGGTCTGGAGGAGCCCGTGCAGATGCTCCTGCGGGCGGGATATGCGGAGGACTACGAGGAAAACCCGGCGGTGCGCCGGGACCTGTGGGACTATATCGCGGTGCGCCCCGCCCCGGAAATGCCGTGACGCGCAAAAACGGGCCGCTCTCAAATGAGAGCGGCCCGCGGGTCATGCTTTTTGTCGAGCCGGAGGCCGGTTACGCCTTTGCGCTCTTCCCCGCCGCCTTCTTGCGCTCCCAGGCGGAGACGCACAGCGAGCAGGAGATGTCGCCGGTGACGTTGAGGCAGGTGCGGCCCATGTCGAACAGGCGGTCCACTGCCACGATCAGGCCGATGTACTCCACGGGGATGTTGATGGCCTCCAGGACCATGGCCAGCATGATCATGCCTGCGCCGGAGACGCCGGCAGTGCCGATGGAGGCCAGGGTGGCCGTGACCACTACGGTGATCATCTGCCCGAGGGTCAGGTTCATACCCGCGCAGGAGGCGATGAACACAGTGGCTACGCACTGATAGATGGCGGTGCCGTCCATGTTGATCGTTGAGCCCAAGGGCAGGACGAACGCCGCGACGTCACCCTCCGCGCCCAGATCCTCCGCGCACTCCTTGGAGACCGGCAGGGTCGCCGCGGAGGAGGTGGAGGTGAACGCGAAGATCATGGCCGCGAACGCGCCCTTGAAGAACTTGAGCGGATTGATCTTGGCGAAAGCGCTGGCCGCGACGGAGTAGACCACCAGCGCGTGGACCACGTAGCCGATGTAGGCGCACAGGATGACCAGGGCCAGGGAGCCGAGGATCTCCGCGCCCTGCGTCGCCACGACCCAGGACATATAGGTGAACACACCGATGGGCGAGAGGCTGATGACGAACATCATCAGGCGCTCGATCACCGCGTACAGGGAGGAGACCAGGTTGGTGCAGGTCAGCTTCTTCTCCTTGTCCTTCACAGCCAGGATGGAGCCGCCGAAGAACAGGGCGATGACGATGACCTGGAGCATGTTGGCGGAGCTGAACGCCGCCCACATATTGCTGGGGAAGATGCCCACCAGGGTGGACATGAAGCCGCCGAACTCCTTGGCCTCATACTCGGCCGCGCCCAGGCTGCCGGAAAGGTCGGGGAACCAGCCGGCACCCTTGAAGATGTTGGCGAACACCAGGCCGATGACGCAGGCGATGGCGGTGGTAATCATAAAGAACACCACGGTCTTGACGCCCACGGAGCCGACCTTCTTCATGTCGTTCATGGAGAGGATGCCGTCGATCATGGACAGCAGGACCACGGGTACGACGATGAACTTCAGCAGGTTGACAAAGATATCGCCCAAGGGCTTGAGATAGTCGCCGGTAAATTTCTGCGCGCCCTCACCGCTGAAATAGCAGATCAGGCCCACAATGACACCAAGAACCAGCGCGATGAGAATTTGCAGGGGTAGGCTGAGCTTCTTTTTCTTCATACACGATTCACCTCTTAAAATCTTTCTTCATTTCCCGCGCCTGTCCAGAATGGAAACGCGCCCTGGGGCGCATCCCTGCCGGCCGGGCGGCCCTGTCTCGGAGACCCACCGGGGCCTCCAGCCGCCCGGTGCGAAAGGGCGTCACTCCTTTACGCGCAACAGCAGTTTCGGACCTGCACCGATCCCCCTCGGGAACCTATACAAACTATATCACAAGGGCGGATATTTTTCAAGAGGGTTTGTATAAACTGTACAATTGCACAAAACTGCGCCCCCAAATTTTCACAGCAAGCCAGAGAGCACCTTTGCCGCCAGCAGGAGGAGCGCCAGAAGAACCACCGGCCGGACGATCCTCGCCCCGCCGCGGATGGCCAGTCCCGCTCCGGCGAACTGCCCGGCAAAGGCCGCGGCGGCGGCGATGAGGCCCAGGGACCAGAACACCTGGCCGTAGCGCATGGCCGTCAGCAGCGAGCCGACGCCGGAGGCCAGATTCACCAGCTTCGCGTGGCCCGAGGCGGTGCGCACGTCCAGGCGGCCCAGGCCCGTGTAGAGGAGGATCAGGAACGTGCCGGTGCCCGGGCCGTAGAACCCGTCGTAGACCCCCACCAGGGCCGACGCCGCCAACACCAGGACCATCTGCCGCCGCCGGCTGATCCCACCGGGGGACTCTGGCAGGGCACGCCTGCGCAGCACCACCGCCGCCACCACCGGCAAGACCGCCAGGAGCAGGTACTCCAGGTACTTTTCCGGCACCATCAGCTGCAGCCGCATCCCCAGCGTACTGCCCGCCAGGGAGAGGGCCACCGAGGGGATGGCCAGCCGCCACCGGATATACCCGCTGCGGATGAACCGTCCCACCGAGCCCAGAAGGCCCAGGGAAGCCGAGACCTTGTTGGTGGCCAGGGCCAGGTGGACCGGCAGGCCCGCCCACATATAGACCGGAATGGAAATGATCCCGCCGCCCCCGGCGATGGCGTCCATGAAGGACGCGGCAAAGACGCCGAAAAAGGCAATGAGGACCATGGTCCAGGTCAGTTCCACGTCAGCCTCTCCCCCTTCGCCAGACGCTCCAGCAGCTTGGCCGCGCCGTCATGCTCGTTGTCGTCCAGGCGCAGGTCGGCCAGCTCCAGAAGCGCCGCCTCGCCGTTGGCCATGACGGCCCGGACGCCGGCGTAGCGGAGCATGCCCAGGTCGTTGCCGCTGTCGCCCACGGCCAGCACCTGATGGGCCGTCAGCCCCAACCGCCCGGCCAGCTGCGCCAGGCCCGAGCCCTTGTCCACGCCCTGGGCCATGACCTCCAGGTCCACAGGGTCCGAGCAGCAGAGAAAGGCGTCCAGGTCCCGCAGAGCGTCCCAGGCGGCGTCGCGCTGGGCGGTGTCCTGGAAGAACATATGGAGCTTCACCACGGGGCGCCCTTGTGTCCGGACCCACGCATCGAAGTCCGCCTGCCCGGTGCGGCTGCCTGGGAGGCAGGGGTTGCGGGAGGCAGCCATATAGGCGTCCAGACGGGGCATTTTGGCCTGGTCCACATAGACGTGCCCGTCCTGAAAGACCTCAAAAAGTATGTCAAAGGGCTGTAAACGCCGCCACACCTCCGCAGCCAGGGCTGCCGGGAGGGGGGATGAGAACAGCTCCTCTCCGGTTTTGCAGTCCAGGACGCAGGCCCCGGTGCAGCAGACAGCATAGCGCACCGCCGGGAGGCGGCGCAGGATATGGTCGAACTCCCGCCGCGACCGTCCGGTGGCGATGACGATCTCCAGTCCCCGCTCCGCGGCATGCGCAACGGCGCGCACGGCGGCGGGAGAGAGGGATTTGTCATTTCTCAAAAGCGTGCCGTCCAGATCGACGGCGACTAAACGAATGTCCATCAAAACGCCCCTTTTCCGCTCAATCCGCCCCATTGTAGCACATTTCACCGGCAGCCGCAACGAAAAGTTTCGCCGGTCGTTTCAAAGGGGTGCGGTGGATATTCGCTTTTCCGCTGTCCGCAGTTCCCTGTGCAGCCGAACCGTCATAGCGGCCGCAGTCACCGGCCCCATAGCGGCCAGGGCGGAGCCTCCATATTCTTTTGCCGCACTGTTTATCATGCCAATCGAAAGGCTGGTCAGAAGCTGAAATATCAGTGTGGGAACACCAATTTTCAAAATTTCAGACATAATCTCTTTTGCAAAACAGCACTCCTGGATACTGAAATTGAACACACTCTTTTTCCGGACCATGCAGCACCCATAGACCAATGCAGAGATGATTTGGGAAATTGCTGTTGCAATCGCCGCGCCAGCTACGCCGAGGTTCAGCACAATGTTGTTCATGGTGACATTGAACACGTTGAAAATAGAGAACAGGATCACGATTGCCCCAATCGAAACCCCGCTGTAAATGAGCATACCCAGCATCGTCGGGTTCCCCAGCACCAGGAGCGCTTTTGGCATGGGCGCGCTGTCCCGCCAGCCCATCCGTATGTTTCTGGACTTGAAGGCCCAGCTGGAAGAAAACCGCCGGAACAAAGCGCATGTGCCGGAGGTCCCCGAGACCGGCATGGCTGTCTTACGGCAGCAATTTGCTTTGGCTGAAACGATTGAAGCTTGGATCGCGGAATTGAAAAAGCGGTTTCAGCGGCTCCCCTCCAGGCAAACGAACCGGGCGGCGCGGACTGGCCGGGAGCGGGAAAAACGGCGCTTGCATTCCGGATTGGCTGTGGTATAATAGCTGCAAAGCGGCTGTTATGCCACGAATCGCCATATTTCCTCAAATATATGGCTGAACAATACCATCAGACCAGGAGGAAATCCCATGAAAAAACGGCTGTTCTGTCTGACCCTGGCCCTCTGCCTGGCCGGGTCGCTGCTGAGCACCGGCGCGGAGGCCGCAGATGGGGTATTCCATGTCAGCCTGCGCCACGCCGAGGACCTCTCCGTCCTGCCGGACGGCGCGCCCGCGGTGGAGCTGCCCGTCCGCACCGAGCCTGGGCCTTACGACTTCACCCTGCCCGCCGGCCCCGCCCGCCCCGGCTTTGCCTTCGCCGGGTGGCGGCTGGGCGACGCGGTCTGTCAGCCCGGCGATACGGTCCATGTGACGGGGGACCTGGAATTCTGCGCCCAGTGGACCCGGACCCACCCCTTCGCCGACCTGCCCGACGGGTGCGAGGGCTTCTATGAGATGCTGGACCTCTATGAAAAGGGCCTCATGACCGGCGCCGCCCAGGACGCCTTCTCCCCCGACGTCCCCTTCACCCGGGCCATGCTCTGGACGGTGCTGGCGCGCATCTTTGGAGCGGAGACCGGCGGGTCGCCCTGGTATCAGAAGGCTCAGGAAGCCGTCGCCGCCGCCGGAGTCTCCGACGGACAGGGGCCGGACCGGCCCGTCACGCGCCAGGAGCTGCTGACCATGCTCTACCGCCGCGGCGGCAGCCCGGAGGTCCGGGACCTCCAGGGCCTGGACGCCTTCCCCGGCGCGGACCGGGTGGCCGGCTGGGCCAGGGAGGCCATGTGGTGGAGCTTGCAGACAAGGGTCCTCTACGACCCCCAGGGGTCCGGTGAGCTGGACCCCGCGCGCGCCGTGACGCGGCGGGAGGCGGCTGTCTCCCTCTCCCGCTGGCTCGCGCTGTATACGGATTAGGAGCGGCTTATGGTACAGGATATTCAGCCTCATCAGTTTCAAAACGCCTTTCAAGCCCCCGTCCCGTCCCTGGACGACCCGGTGCTGGCCTATCGGGACGGGCGGCTGCTGCTGGACAGCCGGGAGGGCATCCGCCTGCCCGGCTGCGGCGCGGTCACGGCGGAGCCGGAGCGGCTCCAGTACCTGTTCTCTCTGGACGATCAGCCCTATTTCCTGCTGGAAAAGGAGGGGCCGGACCCCTTCGAGGACTTCGGCTACGTGGACAGCGCCGCTTACCGGAGCCTGACGCCACCGGAGCTGCGCTATGCCTGCGCCGTGGGAGAGTCCCTGCACCGCTGGTACGGGGCCAACCGCTTCTGCGGCGGCTGCGGCGCGCCCATGGGTAAGAGCGGGCGGGAGCGCGCCCTGGTCTGCCCCCGCTGCGGCCAGACGGTCTACCCCAAAATCTGCCCGGCGGTGATCGTAGCGGTGTGCGACGGCGAGCGGCTGCTGCTGACCAAATACGCCGGGCGCACCACCCGGCAGTACGCCCTGGTGGCCGGCTTCGCCGAGATCGGCGAGAGCATTGAGGACACCGCCCGGCGGGAGGTGTGGGAGGAGGTGGGCCTCCACATCACGGACCTGCGGTTCTACAAGAGCCAGCCGTGGGTGTTCACCGACACGCTGCTCATGGGCTTTTTCGTCCGGCTGGAAGGCTCCAGCCAGGTGCATCTGCAGCTGGAGGAGCTGTCGGTGGGCAAGTGGTTCCGGCGGGAGGCCCTGCCCACGGACCACTCCGGCATCAGCCTCACCGGCGAGATGATCGAAACCTTTCGCCGGGGGGAGGACCCCTTTTCCCGGGAGAAAATTTGACGGATTTGGGAAATAAGCCTTTTCTTTCCCAGCCAGATGGGCTATAATAGCCGAAACAGGAAAGTGGAGGAATGCCCCATGAATGAAACCCCTGACCGCCGCGAGGAAGCCCCGGAGGAGACGCCCCGGAAGCCCGCGCCGGACCCCAGGCGCGAGAGCATGCGCCGGGTCATCATGCTCATCGCCGGCGGCTATCTGATCTACCTGGGCGTCCAGCTGGCCATGATGGTCTACAACGGCACCGCCGAAGGCAGCGGGCGGATTGTCTCCCTGATCGCCGCGGTTTTGTTCATTCCCTGCGGCGCGGTGACGCTGGTGCTCAATCTCCGCACGGTCTTTCAGAGTTTTCGGGACTCCATTGCCGCCATGCCCGACTATGACGAGGAGGACGGGAAAACCGACGGCGCGGAGGCTGCGGAGGAGGCCCCCAGGGCCATCGAAGCGCCGGCGGGCGAGGAAGAAGCCGAATAGAAACCCCGCCGCAGGTCCTGCCGGACCTGCGGCATGTTTTGGCCCGTCCCGCGGGACAAAACGTTCTTTCCCGCGGACAAACCGAATATACTCTCCCATACGAAGAAAAATGAGGTGGGAGAATGGAACAAACATCCAACCGTATCACAATCCGCGGCAGCCTCGCGGCGCTGCCGGTCTTTTCCCATGAGAACCACGGCAGGCGCTTCTTCCGCTTCGCCCTGGACGTGCCGCGGCTCTCGGGGACGTCGGATACCCTGCAGGTGGTGGCCTCGGAGGAGCTGCTCTCGTCGGTGGAAATCACCGAGGGGGATCTGGTGCAGGTGAGCGGGCAGGTGCGCTCGTTCAACAGCCGGCAGACGGCGGGACGGAAGCTCATTATCTCGGTCTACGCCGAGGAAATGGCCCTGTGCGGAGGAGAGCCGGTGAACCAGGTGGCGCTGGAGGGGGCCATCTGCAAGGCGCCGGTGTTCCGCCGGACGCCCCTGGGGCGGGAGATCTGCGATATCATGCTGGCGGTGAACCGCCCGTACCGGCGGACGGACTATCTGCCGTGCATCCTCTGGGGACGGACGGCGCAGGAGGTCTCGCGCCTGGAGGTGGGCGCGCGCCTGACGCTGACGGGGCGGCTGCAGAGCCGGGAATATATCAAGGTATTGGAGGACGGCGGCAGCGAGCGCCGGACGGCCTATGAGGTTTCCGCCATCACCGCCGCCCCCCTGGCGCACACGCCATAAAAAAGCGCCGCAGACCTTTTTCAAAATCTGCGGCGTTCGCCGGAGCGCGGAAAACGGGCGGGCGTCCTGCCGCCGCCTGTTTTCCGCCGCCCTTAAAAAACATTGATGGGGCCTCTCAAGGCCTGCGGAAAAACAGCCCTCCGAACCGGAAGGCTTATGACGATATTCCCTGGCCCCAAATACCGACAGGCGCAATTTCTAGAGCTGCACAACAACGCCCTGCGGACACTTTCCTATAAAGTGTCCGCAGGGTGCGTCCTTTTTGGTGGGGGAAGGTGGATTCGAACCACCGAAGGCATAGCCAGCAGATTTACAGTCTGTCCCCTTTGGCCACTCGGGAATTCCCCCTTATGCAATTCATCCGGTCCGCTTGGAGCTGGTAGACGGACTCGAACCCCCGACCTGCTGATTACAAATCAGCTGCTCTACCAACTGAGCTATACCAGCGTCTCAAGATGCAAACTGATTATATGGGATGTTTCCCAAATTGTCAAGTGTTTTTTTCGCGTTTTCAAAATTTTTTGAAGCCATGCAATGACTCTTTCAATTTCACACTTTTTCTTTCAGCCGGTGTTTTTTCAGCTTTGACGCCCCGGCTTAAAATCTTGCGCCGGGGCATACTTTACAAATCCCGGAAAATCTCTTATACTAATCAAAAACCTTTTCGCGGGGTGCAATATGACAGATTTGAGTAAAATTCGCAATTTCTCCATCGTCGCCCACATCGACCACGGCAAGTCCACCCTGGCCGACCGGCTGCTGGAGGCCTGCAACACCATCGACCTGCGGGAAATGGAGGACCAGATCCTCGACTCCATGGAGCTGGAGCGGGAACGGGGCATCACCATCAAGGCCCGCGCCGTCCGCCTGGACTACCGCGCCGACAACGGGGAGAGCTACGTCCTGAATCTCATCGATACCCCCGGCCATGTGGACTTCAACTACGAGGTCTCCCGCAGCCTCACCGCCTGCGAGGGGGCTGTGCTGGTGGTGGACGCCTCCCAGGGCATCGAGGCCCAGACGCTGGCCAACACATACCTGGCCATCGACACGGGGCTGGAGGTTCTGCCGGTGGTCAACAAGATCGACCTCCCCGCCGCCCGGCCCTTGGAGGTCAAGCAGGAGATCGAGGATGTCATCGGCATCCCCGCCCTGGACGCGCCGGAGATCTCCGCCAAAAACGGCGTCAACATCCACGCCGTCCTGGAGACCGTGGTCCAGGGCGTCCCCGCCCCCCAGGGCGACCGGGAGGCCCCCCTGCGGGCGCTGATCTTCGACAGCCAGTACGACTCCTACCGCGGCGTCATCGTCTACCTCCGGGTGTTCGACGGCGTCGTCACCCCCGGCATGGACGTGCGGATGATGGCCTCCGGGGCGGTTTACAAGGTGGTGGAGTGCGGCTACCTGGCCCCCAAAGGCATGATCCCCACCCAGGCGCTGGGCGCGGGGGAGGTGGGCTATCTGACCGCATCCATCAAGACCGTCTCCGACACCCGGGTGGGCGACACCGTCACCGGAGCCGGGCGGCCCGCCGCCGCGCCCCTGCCCGGCTACAAGGCCGTGCAGCCCATGGTCTTCGCCGGCATCTACCCCGCCGACGGCAGCAAGTACGGCGATCTCCGGGACGCGCTGGAGAAGCTCCAGCTCAATGACGCCTCCATGACCTATACCCAGGAGAATTCCATCGCCCTGGGCTTCGGCTTCCGGTGCGGCTTTCTGGGCCTTCTCCACATGGAGATCATCATGGAGCGGCTGGAGCGGGAGTACAACCTGGACCTCATCACCACCGCCCCCAACGTGGTCTACCACGTTACCAAGACCAACGGCGAGCAGGTGGAGGTCTATACCCCCCTCAACTACCCGGACCCGGCGGAGATCGAGCTGGCTGAGGAGCCCTACGTCAGGGCCAGCATTCTCTCGCCCCAGGAGTACGTGGGCAACATCATGGAGCTGTGCCAGCAGCGCCGGGGCGAGTTCCGGGACATGACGTATCTCGACACCACCCGGGTGGAACTGCACTACGAGATGCCCCTCAACGAGATCATCTACGACTTCTTCGACGCTCTCAAGTCCCGCACCCGGGGCTATGCCTCGCTGGACTACGAGCTCTCCGGCTACCGGCCCAGCAAGCTGGTGAAGCTGGACATCCTCCTCAACGGCGAGATCGTGGACGCGCTGAGCTTCATCCTCTTCGCCGACAACGCCTACCCCCGGGCGCGGAGGATCTGCGAGCGGCTCAAGGAGCATATCCCCCGCCAGATGTTCGAGATCCCCGTCCAGGCCGCCATCGGCGGCAAGGTCATCGCCCGCGAGACCATCAAGGCCCTGCGGAAGGACGTGCTGGCCAAGTGCTACGGCGGCGACATCACCCGGAAGAAGAAGCTGCTGGAAAAGCAGAAGGAGGGCAAAAAGCGCATGCGCAGCTTCGGCAGCGTCTCCGTCCCCTCCGAGGCGTTCATGGCGGTGCTGAAATTAGATGACGACTGAGAAACGGCCCTCCAGCTACGACCGGATGCGCGACGCCATGGAGCGGGAATTCCGGCGCTATCCCCAGGCGGCCATGGAACGCGCGTTTGGGCTGGCGCGGGACGGGGCATATCTCTATGTGGACTTCGCCGGACGGCGCCACCGGATCGGACGGGAGACGGGGCGGGTGGAGTTCCGGGAGGCGGGCTGGCGGCACGCGGACTACAATGCCAGCATGACCCTCTTCGACGTCCTCAGCCGCGCGGAGGCCGCGCCGCGCTGTTCCGGCCAGTTTGTCTCCCTCTCCGCCGTCGGCGGGCAGGTCCTGGGGGCGGGGCCGGGCGGGGATCTGTTCGCGCCCCAGGCCCGGGCCTTCGCCGGGCGGTGCGGCGCGCTGCGGGACGCCTGTGCGCGCCTGGGCGGGAGGCCCATGCCGGTGGGCGACGTGTCCTATCAGCTGCCGCTGCTGCCCTTTCTGCCGGTGGTCCTGCAATTCTGGGACGCCGACGAGGAGTTTCCGGCCCAGCTCAAGCTGATGTGGGACGCCAACATCCTGGATTTTATGCACTATGAAACCACCTTCTTCGCCGCGGCGCACCTGTTCCAAAGGCTGGCAGCGCTGGGCGGGGTGGCGCTTTGAGGTATTGTTTATGGAAAAAAACCTGGGCGTTTACGTCCATATCCCCTTCTGCCGCAGCAAATGCGAATACTGCGACTTCTACTCCCTGGCCGGCGCGCGGACCAAGGATCTGATGGACCGCTACCTCCACGCCCTGCTGGCCCACATCAAGGAGACCGCCCCCCTGGCCCCGGACTACACGGTGGATTCGGTGTACTTCGGCGGCGGCACGCCCTCTTTCTTCGGGGCAGACGGACTCAAGCGGCTGGTTTACGAGCTGGACCGGCAGTTCCGCCTGTCCAGGAACTGCGAGATTACCTTCGAGGCCAATCCGGATTCGGTCAGCGGCGCAATGCTCAAAAAGCTGCGCAACGCCGGCTTCACCCGCATGAGCCTGGGGGTGCAGAACGACTCTGACGAGGTCCTCCGCGCCCTGGGCCGGCCCCACACCTACGACCAGGCCGTGCAGGCGGTGGAGAAGGCACGCGGCGCCGGCTTTGACAACATCTCCGTCGATCTCATGTACGGCCTGCCCAACCAGACCGCGGAAAAGTGGATGACCACCCTGCGCCACGTCCTGGACCTCAAGCCGGACCACATCTCCTGCTACGGCCTCAAGGTGGAGCCGGGCACGCCCCTCTATACCTACCGGGACGGCGCCAACCTTCCCGACGACGACGCCCAGGCGGATATGTACCTCTACGCCGTGGAAACCCTGGAGAATTTTGGCTACAGCCAGTACGAGATCTCCAACTTCGCCCGGGAGGGCATGGCCTGCCGCCACAATCTAAAATACTGGTCCGGCGGGGAGTATCTGGGCTTCGGTCCCTCGGCCTCGTCGGACTTTGCCGGGAAGCGGTTCACCAACGCGCCCAACCTCGAGCAGTATATGGACGGCGTCCTGGGCAAGGGCGTGGTCCTCTCCGAGTGCGAGACCATCGCGCCCCGGGAACGGGCGGGAGAGTACCTGATGCTCCGGCTGCGCACCGCCCAGGGCATCCGCGAGGACGAGTACACCAGCCGCTTCCTCCTGCCCTTCAAGATGCTTCAGAAGGGCATGGAGATCTATGCCAAGCGGGGACTCACGGTCTTTGAGGACGGTCGCTGGCGGCTCACCCCCCGGGGATACCTCCTCTCCAACCGCATCATCTCCGCCATGCTGGAGGTCCAGGAGCGCACCGCGCCCATGGAGAAAAGGCCCTGAGCCGCTAGATATGGGGCCCCGGGGGTGAGTTCCACACAAATTTGAAAAGAAAGTGGAAAAAGTTGCAGATTTCAGTTGACATTCCCGCAAATCATACGATATAATAAAATCCGTGCCTCCCTGGAATCCGGGGAGATCGAAAAAGCGACTCGCTGCGGCTGCCCCAGGCGGCTGTTGAGCATATTGAGATCAGGAGGTGTTCCACATGGCAACCGTTCGCACCTATCAGCCCAAGAAGCGCTACCGTTCCAAGGTCTGCGGCTTCCGGAAGAGAATGTCCACCGCCAATGGCCGCAAGGTCCTGGCTCGCCGCCGTGCCAAGGGCAGAGCAAAGCTGACCTACTGAGGCTGTAGTCCGCAGAATACGCCAGAGAGGCGATTTCGGGGTGAATGGAAGGTTCTTTCTGTTCGCCCCGTCCGTTTATGTGCTGCGTTTGGAGGCGGAAGCATGGAGTTTTCCCAGTCCCTCAAGCAGAATCATCTGTTCCGCCGGCTCTACCGCCGGGGGCAGAGCCTGGCCTGCCGCGAGCTGGTGATCTACTGCCGGCGCAACGGTCTGGGGTGCAACCGGGTGGGCCTGACGGTGTCGGCCAAGTTGGGGTGCGCCGTGGTGCGCAACCGCCTGCGCCGCCGCCTGCGGGAGATCTACCGCCTGCACGAGGGATCGTTCCGCCGCGGATACGACATCGTGGTGGTGGCCCGAACCCGGGCGGTGACGGCGGACTACCGCCGGCTCGAGCGTGCCTACCTCTCCCTGGCCGGGAGGCTGGGCCTGCTGCGGGAGGGGGACAAGCCATGAAGCGTATCCTCCTCGCCGCCATCCGGTTCTACCAGCGGCGCATCTCCCCCGCCTTTCCGCCCCGGTGCCGCTTCTCGCCCACCTGCTCGCAGTACGCGCTGGAGGCTATCGGGAAGTACGGCGCGCGCAGGGGCGGCTGGCTTGCTCTCCGGCGTCTGCTGCGGTGCCAGCCCTTCTACCGGGGCGACTACTTCGACCCGGTGCCCTAGGGAGCGAGGCTCCCAGTTTTTACCTTACGAAAGGACGACAATATGGATATCATTCGCGTCCCGTTCGGCTATTTGCTGGAGTGGTTTTACAACTTCACCGGCAACTACGGCCTGGCCCTGATTCTCTTCGGCGTCGCCATCAAGCTGATCCTGCTGCCCGTGAGCATGAAGAGCAAAAAGAGCATGATGAAAATGTCCCGCCTGGCCCCGCTCCAGAAGGCCATCCAGGACAAATACCCCGACAACCAGCAGAAGGCCCAGCTGGAGATCATGGCCCTCTATAAGCGCGAGGGCGTCTCCCCCACCGGCGGCTGCCTGTGGGCGTTCATCCCGCTGCTGATCCTCTTTCCGCTGTATCAGGTCATCCGGGAACCCCTGGTGTACATGATGCACCTGAGCGCCGAGAACGCCGACGCCATTGTCAAGCTGCTGGAAGCGCCCCTGGGCCTCCGGGAGGGCGCCTATTACAATCAGCTGGCCATCGCCACGCAGATCCAGAACTACCTGCCCGAGATCCGCGAGGCCATCCCCGCCCTGGCCAACGTCACGCTGAACCCCATTGACTTCACTTTCCTGGGCGTGAACCTGGGCCTGATGCCCTCGTGGCACTTCTGGGCCCTGGGCAGCGCCGCCGAGTTCGGCCTGTTCGCCATCCCGGTAATCTCCGCCGTGTCGCAGTGGTTCTCCATGTGGATCACCCAGAAGTTCAACGGCTCCGTCACCGTCAACGACAAGGGCGAAAAGGATGACGCCGCCGCCAAGGCCGCCGCAGGATCCATGAAGACCATGAACATTATGATGCCGGTGATGTCCCTGTTCATCGGCTACAGCATGCCTGCGGGCATGTCCATCTATTGGATCACCCAGGCCTTTGTCACGGTGATCCAGGAGTTCTTTCTCACCAAGCACTACCGTAAAATCTACGACGCCGAGGACGAGGTCCGCCGCCTCAAGGCCGCCGAGGAGGCCGAGCGCGAGGCCGAGCGTGAGCGCATCCGCGCCGAGCGCCGGGCCAAGCTGGGCGATGTGGCCGACCCCAGCACATCCAAAAAGAAGCTGGCCGCTCGGGAAAAGGCCGAGAAGGGTCCCGTGATCGAGGGCAAGCTGACCCCCGAGCAGCGCGAGGCGCTGAAAACGTCCGCGGCAGAGGAACAGAGGGGCTATTCCGGCATCGAGGACCGTCCCTACGCCCGCGGCCGGGCCTATAAGCCCGTGCGCTACGGCCGCGACACCAGCGGCCCCGGCGGCTACGATATGACCGACGAGCTGCGCGCCGAGGCCGACGCTGAGGCCGTGCCCGACGGCGTGCCGGAGGACGACGCCGAGGATTGAGCCGCCCAGCGACATCTACTACGCCAAGGAGCTGTCAACATGGAAAAATTCATCATCACCACCGGTAAAACCATCGACCTGGCCATCGCTGCCGCTCTGGAGGAGCTGAAGATGGACCGGATCAATGTATCGGTTGAGGTTTTGGAGCAGCCGAAGTCCGGCTTTCTGGGCATCGGTGCGCAGCCGGCCAAGGTCAAGGTGACCTACGACGCCGGCGAGGAGGCCCTGCCCGCGCCCCAGGCGGCGCTGTCCTCGGCCTCCCGCAGCAAGCCCAAGCCCTTTGTTCCCCAGAGCCAGCGGAAGCCGGAACCCAAGCCGGAGCCGCCCAAGGCGCCCTCCGCGCCTCGCCCCGAGCGTCCTGCGCCCAGGCCCGCCCCCAAGCCCGCGCCGAAGCCTGCCGAGCGTCCCGCCCCCAAGCCCGCCGAGCCGCCCAGGGAGTACCCCAAGGCCGCCCCCGGCTCCATGGAGGAGCGGGTGGAGACCTTCATCCAGGGCCTGCTGGCCCACATGGGCTCCAGCGCCGTGCCCCATGCGTGCAGGACCGGCGAGGATACTTACACCGTGGAGCTGGTGGGCCAGAATCTGGGGATGCTCATCGGCCACCGGGGCGACACCCTGGACGCCATCCAGCACCTGACCAACTATGTGGTCAACCGCGACGCCGCCAAGCGCTCCCGGATCAACGTGGATGCTGAGAACTACCGCCGCAAGCGGGAGGAATCCCTCCAGCGGCTGGCCCAGAAGGTGGCCGGAAAGGTGGTCAAGTACCGCCGCAATATCACCCTGGAGCCCATGAACGCCTATGAGCGCCATGTGATCCACGCCGCACTTCAGGACACCCCCGACGTCACTACCTACTCCACCGGCAGTGAGCCAAACCGCCGCATCGTGGTGGCCTACAGCCGCTACCGCAGCGTGGAGCGCTGAGAAAAAATCCGCCCGGCGAACCGCGGTTCGCCGGGCGTTTTTCAGGAGGAAACCCATGACCATTTTGGATTTATGCGGACGGACCGCGCGGCAGCACGCGGCAGCGGCCTGGTTTCACGAAAAATGGGGAATTCCCGAAGCGGCTTACCGGGAGAGCATGGCCCGGAGCCGCGCCGGCGAACCGGTGCCCCGGTGGTATCTGGCTCTGGACGGCGAGACCATCGCCGGCGGGCTGGGCGTGATCACCAACGATTTCCATCCCCGAAAGGATCTGACGCCCAACATCTGTGCAGTCTATGTAGAGGAGCCGTACCGAAACCGCGGTCTGGCCGACGCGCTGCTGCGCCGGGCGTGCGGCGACCTGGCGCGGCTGGGAGTCGGGACCGTTTATCTGCTGACAGACCACACAGGGTTTTATGAGCGCTGCGGCTGGCGCTACCTCTGCGACGTCCTGGGGGACGGCGAGACGGCGCCCAGCCGGGTCTACGTCCACCGGGAGGAGGCGTGAGCATGGAGCTTCTCTGGCACGACGCGGCGCTGGCGGTGTGCGTCAAGCCGCCGGGGTGGCTGGCCCAGGAGGGGAGCGGCCCGTCGGTGCCCGCGGCATTGCGGGCCGCTCTGGGCGGGGAGGTTTACGTCATTCACCGGCTGGATCGGCCGGTGGGCGGCGTGATGGTCTGCGCACGGACCGCGGAGGCGGCTGCGTTTTTAAGCGCGGCAGTGCGGGACGGACGGCTGGAAAAGACGTATCTGGCGGTTTTGAAGGGCGCGCCGGCCTCCCCATCGGGGCGGCTGGAGGACCTGCTGTACCACGACTCACGGCGGAACAAAACGTATGTGGTGGACCGCCGGCGGCGGGGCGTCCGGGCGGCGGCGCTGGAATATGAGACCGCCGCGGCCGCGCCGGGAGCGGTGCTGGTGTGGGTGCGCCTGCTGACGGGGCGGACGCACCAAATTCGGGCGCAGTTCGCCGCCCGGGGGGCGCCCCTCTGGGGCGACGGGCCGTATGGCGGCGGGAAAGGCCCCCTGGGCCTCTGGTCGGCGGCGCTGTCCTTCCCGCACCCGGACGGGCGGATCCTGTCCTTCCGCCGGGACCCGCCGGACCAGATGCCCTGGTCGCAGTTTTGCTGAATACCGGGTCTGCTGTCAGCAAATTGCAGGCGGCAGACCCGGTATTTTGATGAGCTGTCATTTGTGCCTTGGGCATAAATGGCAGCTTTTGATTCTGTCATTCATTTTTACGAGCACACAGGCGCATAAAATCAGGATCGCGGCTGTGACGACATCCCCCCATATGTGATCCTGGATGATATAGATCGCCCCTAACGCATTGACAAGGCAGTGAAATAGTACACACAGCCATACGCTGCCCGTATTTTTCCGGATGCCTGCCAAGGCAAAGCTGACGCCCAATACGCTGATGCCAAACGCGAAAAAATTTTTCCCATACTGGCCTACGCCTTGTATGAAAAACAAAGGCAGATGCCATAGCCACCAGATCAGGCTCACCGCAATCGTTGATATGGCAGACGAAAAGTATTCTTGTCATATCCTGAAACCTCTTGAAAGTATTGATATTCCGGGCCTTGCAGGTGTTTTGCGGCATTTTCTTCCGCTCATTCTCTTGGCATATCCCGGCATAAAATAGCACAGCTTTGACCCC
>JAAWBZ010000194.1 GCA_022792945.1 Oscillospiraceae bacterium
AAGGTAGAATTGCCCGACTAAAGCCCGACCCGTCCGGCAGTCAGCCGGACAGGGAACGGCAAAATTTTTTACACTTCTTTTACTTCTTTATCTCACATGAGCAAAAAGCCAGGGCATGAAACATCTCACGGCAAAATAGTTGGAACAATTTCAAGGAAAAGAATACATAATCCAGACGCAAGCAATTTCACAAGTCTTGATTGCTAAACAGCAAGATTTATGGTAAGATGGGAGGGAAGCAATACAAAACGAACAGGAGTAAGCATCATGAGAATCAGTTTCAAACCGCTTTGGCATACGTTGTTGGACAAGGGCTGGACAAAGAACGATCTGCGGCTTGCAGCCGGATTGACCACCAACATGATTGCAAACATGGGCAAGGACAAAGGCATCCAGATGGAGACGCTTGCCCGCATCTGCGAGGCTCTGGATTGTGAAATTACGGATGTGATAGGATTAGTCAGGGACGACCCAACAGACAATGGAGGTAAAGCAAATGCAGGAGTTAAAGGCAAAGATTTATGACAAGACCAACGGTGTCAGCTATACGCTGGTGGGCGACTACTATATTCCCGATGTGAAACTGCTGGAGGACGATGACCGCCCCATCGGGAAGTGGGGGCGGATGCACAGGACATACCTGGAGGAACACAACACGCTCCTGCTCAATCACCTGATCTTGTTGGGCAGGCTCCACGGCTATCTGGCAGACCTCAACGAGCAGGCGCAGAACCGCTACCGGTGCATCGTCCGCCAGATGATGGAGGCCGAGGGCGTGACCGAAGATTTGAAGCGGCGGTCGCAGTGGGAGTGGATCAGGGCTGTGAACAGCATCGTCAGCCGCACCGAGGAAATCATCAAGAACGAGATGATTAACGCATAAGGTGTTGCAAGGCATGAAAAGGGGGCGGCACTGCATCTGAAGTACCGCTCCCTTTTGGGGATATTTTGTAAACTACAAGCTGTCTGGATTTAGTCACCATTATTTTTTGTTATTTCTGTTAAAGGAAGTTGTAACTGGTATACATTTTCTTTGCCATTCCTATCTTTCGCAGTAAGCTCAAAATAGAGAATGTTTTTCAAATCACTTGTATCATCAATCTTTATTCTTCTAATTGCGCTGTCCCCCGATATTTGCCCTAAGTCACCAGAAGCATTGACCGTATCTCCCGTCATGTCTACCACATTATTTGAAAGAATAACATCCTTTTTGTCGCCAGACATAATGTAAAATGTGGTGGAGTACGATGTAATGTTATTGAAAAAATCATCAGTTACTTTCAAGTCACCGCCATTAAAGATTTCTTCTGTGTCATTCAAAACAATAATGCCATTTGAAATTGAAAGCTGTTCATTCTCCCCGCTAAAAGAATACACTGTCAGCTGCTCTTGTTCGACCTTTTCGCATCCAACTAATGTCAGCACAAGTATTGCCATAAAGACCGATACATTCAATTTTATCATATTCAATGTCCCCCAATTTCCGTTGTGTTAATAGGCATTAAGTACCTTGTATTCATGCCCAACAATCCCCCAACTGTGGGGCTTTGTCTCAAAGTCGCATTTTTAATCTTCATCTTCGACATATTCAAGAATATCCCCCGGTTGGCACTTTAGAACTTTGCAGATTGCGTCTAACGTACTGAACCGGACAGCTTTTACTTTTCCCGTTTTCAAGTAAGAGAGATTGACATTAGATATACCGACTTGGGCGGCCAAGTCATTAAGTCGCATTTTTCTGTCCGCCAGCACTCGGTCTAACCGAATAATAATCATAGCGTGTGATCCACCTCGTCCTGCAAATGCACCCCGTAATGGATGATGTATGCAGCTACAATAAAAGCAATGCTGGGGATAAGCATATTAAACATAGTCTGCCCTGTAGAGATGGACATCTGACCATTAGATACAAGGTTGGTGAGCCAGCAAATCAATAGTTTGATGAATGGAACGAAAACGGCCACTGAAAATTGGAGTATCCCATAATAAAGCAGATAAGAGGAGTTTTGCTCAGTAAAAATTTCCCCTTTATTTATGTTGGAAAATACACGGCTCAGAAACCAATA
>JAAWBZ010000016.1 GCA_022792945.1 Oscillospiraceae bacterium
CCTTCATCACGTCGCCCAGATTGCCGGTCAGCTCCAGCTTGCCGGTGCCCTCCACCACGTTGACCTCCACCTCCAGGGTCTCGCCGCCCACGCTGGTCCAGGCCAGGCCCGTGACCAGACCCACCGGATCGGCGGTGAGGCGCTCGTCGGGCAGGTACTTGCGCACTCCCAGGAAGTCACTGAGGTTCCCGCCGGTGACTGCGACGCGCTTGGGCGGCTCGGGGGACGCCAGACGCATATCGGCCTTGCGGCAGAGCGCGGCAAGGCTGCGCTCCAGGCTCCGGACGCCGGACTCCCGGGTGTAGCAGGTGATGATCTCCCGGATGGCGTCGTCGGAGACGCGCAGCTGGGACTTTTTCAGGCCATGACGCTTCATCTGCTTGGGCAGCAGGTGGTCCCGGGCGATATGGAGCTTCTCCTCGTCGGTATAGGAGTTCAGCTCGATGACCTCCATCCGGTCCAGCAGCGGCCGCGGCACAGTGTCCAGGGTGTTGGCGGTGGTGATGAACATGCACTCGGAGAGGTCGAAGGGAACCTCCACATAGTGGTCGCGGAACGTCGCGTTCTGCTCACTGTCCAAAACCTCCAGCAGCGCCGAGGACGGGTCGCCCCGGTAGTCGGTGCCCATTTTGTCGATCTCGTCCAGCAGCAGCAGCGGATTTTTCGACTTGGCCTGCAAAATGGCATTGAGGATACGCCCGGGCATGGCGCCGATATAGGTCTTGCGGTGGCCACGGATGTCGGCCTCGTCGTGGACGCCGCCCAGGGAGATGCGGGCCAGATTGCGGTTGAGGCTCCTGGCCACGGACATGGCGATGGAGGTCTTGCCGGTACCCGGCGGACCCACCAGGCAGATGATCTGCCCGGGCAGCTGGGGGGCCATCTTCTTGACGGCCAGAATCTCCAGAATCCGCTCCTTCACCTTCTCCAGGCCAAAGTGGTCCCGGTCCAGAATCTTCCGCGCCGCCTCCACGTCCACCCGCTCCCGGGTGCGGACGTTCCAGGGCAGCTCCAGGCAGGTGTCCAGGTAGTTGCGGATTACCGCGGCCTCGGACGAGCCGCCGGCCTGGCGGGCCAGGCGGCCCACCTCCTTGAGCAGCTTCTCCTCCGCCTCCTCCGGCAGCTTCAGCCGGCGGATGCGGTCCTCGTAATCGGCCAGCTCCTCGTCATCGTCGTCGCCCAGCTCCCGGCGGAGGACCTTCATCTGCTCGCGGAGATAATAGTCCCGCTGGTTGCGGCTGACGCTGTCGTGGACCTGCTCCTGGAGCTCGCTCTCCAGCCGCAGCACCTCGATCTCCCGGCTCAGCAGGGCACAGACCTGCGCCGCGCGGCGGACCGGATGGGCCTGCTCCAGAATCTTTTGCTTTTCGGTGTAGGCAAACGTGGCGTGCTGAGCGGCAAAGTCGGCCACATAGCCCAGGTCCGAGGCCGCCAGAATGGGCAGCAGGCCCTCCTGGAGGCTCTTGGGCGTCAGGTCGATGAACTCCTCAAAGAGCTGGAGGCACTGGCGCAGCATGGCCTCGGTCTTGGGCGCGTTCCCCTGGTAGCGCCGGTCAGGAATGGATTCCATCCGGCCCATGAGGAACGGGTCGTCCTGAACCCACGCCGTGACCCGGGCGCGGTACTCGCCCTCCACCAGGATGCGCACAGCGTCACCGGGCATCCGCAGCACCTGGCGGATGTGGGCCACGGTGCCGACGGTATAGAGGTCCTTCTGTCCCGGCTCATCCTGCGTCAGGTCCCGCTGGGTGACCAGGAAGATCTGCTGGTTGCGCTTCATGGCCTCGTCCACGGCGGCGGCGGACTTCTCCCGCCCCACGTCGAAATGGACCAGCATCTTGGGAAACACGCACAGCCCGCGCAGCGCCAGCGCCGGCAGACGTTCAGAAATGATGATCTCGCTCATGTTCGGTCTCTCCTTTCCAAAGGATGGAGCGGGATGCGCCGCCCGCTGTCAGGAGGCATCCGCAGGTAAACGGGCGCTGTCCCGCAGGACCAGGGGCTTTTCCTCGCCCCGGACGCTGGCGGCAGTGACTGTGACCTTGCGGATGGCGGGATCCGAGGGGATTTCATACATCAGCCCCGTCATCACGCCCTCCAGCACAGCCCGCAGGCCCCGGGCGCCGATCTGACGCTCAATGGCCTTCTCGGCCACGGCCTCCAGGGCCTCCGGCTCGAAGCACAGCTCCACCTGGTCGTATTCCAGCAGCTTTTCGTACTGCTTGCACAGCGCGTTCTTCGGCTCAGTTAGGATGCGCACCAGCTCCTCCTGGCCCAAGCTCTCCAGCGCCGTGATCACCGGCAGGCGGCCCACCAGCTCGGGGATGATGCCGAACTTGAGCAGATCATGGGGCTGGACCTTCCGGAAGAGTCTGCCCACGTCCCGCTTGCGCTTGCTCTCGATCTCCACGCCGAAGCCGATGGCGCTGTGGTCAGTACGGGCCTCGATGATCTTGTCCAGGCCGTCGAAGGCGCCGCCGCAGATGAAGAGGATGTTGGTGGTGTCGATCTGGATGAAGTCCTGCTGGGGGTGCTTGCGCCCGCCCTGGGGCGGGACGTTGGCGGTGGTGCCCTCCAGGATTTTCAGCAGCGCCTGCTGCACGCCCTCGCCGGAGACGTCGCGGGTGATGGAGGTGTTTTCACTCTTACGGGCGATCTTATCCATTTCGTCGATATAGATGATGCCCCGCTGGGCGCGCTCCACGTCGAAGTCGGCGGCCTGGAGCAGCCGCAGCAGGATGTTCTCCACGTCCTCGCCCACATAGCCGGCCTCAGTGAGGGTGGTGGCGTCGGCGATGGCGAAGGGGACGTTGAGGATCTTGGCCAGGGTCTGGGCGAACAGCGTCTTGCCGCAGCCGGTGGGGCCGATGAGCAGAATGTTGCTCTTTTGCAGCTCCACATCGCCGTCCTGCTGGAAGTAGATCCGTTTATAATGATTGTACACCGCCACGGACAGGGCGATCTTCGCCTCGTTCTGGCCGATGATATAGCCGTCCATATAGGACTTGATCTCCATGGGCGTGGGCAGCTTGTCCGGCACGTCCTCAAAGTCGCCCTGGATGGTCATTTCGTCCTGTAAAATATTGGCGCACAGCGCCACACACTCGTTGCAGATAAAGACGTTGGGTCCGGCGATGAGGCGGCTGACCTCCTCCTGAAACTTCCCGCAGAAGCTGCACCGGACATTTTCGTCATTGCGCGGCATCCAAGTTCCCTCCTTTCGTTTTTCCAATGAGAACCTGCATGCCCGCAGCCGTCCGGCTGTGAATACAGGTTCTGAACGTAACGGCGGCGCGTCGGACCTGCCGGTCCGATGCGCCTGGTACCGCAGTTCGCGGGAGGGACCCAAGGGAACGGCCCCTCCCGCTGCGATGGCTCACTTATTCGCCAGAATTTTGTCGATCAAGCCGTAGGCCACGGCCTCCTCCGCAGACATGAAGTTGTCCCGCTCGGTGTCCACGGCGATCTGCTCCACGGGCTTGCCGGTGCGCTCGGCCAGGATGCGGTTGAGCTTTTCCCGGGTCTTGAGCATCCACTCGGCCTGAATTTTCACATCGCTGGCCTGCCCCCGGGCGCCGCCGGAGGGCTGGTGGATCATGATCTCGGCGTTGGGCAGGGCGATGCGCTTGCCCGCGGCCCCCGCCGCCAGCAGCACCGCGCCCATGCTGGCCGCCATTCCCACGCAGATGGTGGAGACGTCGCACTTGACATAGTTCATGGTGTCGTAGATGGCCATGCCGGCCGTCACCGACCCGCCGGGGGAGTTGATATAGAACTGGATGTCCTTGTCCGGGTCCTGGGCCTCCAGGTAGAGCATCTGGGCCACGATCAGGCTGGCGGTGGTGTCGTTGACCTCCTCCGACAGCATCACAATCCGGTCGTTGAGCAGGCGGGAGAAGATGTCGTAGGACCGCTCGCCGCGGCTGGTCTGCTCCACAACATAGGGCACTAAACTCATATTCGGTGATGATCTCCTTTCCTTCGGATGAAACATTCTAACCAGGAAAATGGAAAATTATTCCTCTGTCTTGGGCGCGTCCCCATCCTGCGGCTCGGCCTTCTTGCGGGGGGCGCGCTTTTTGGGCGCGGGTGTCTCGGCAGACTCCTCCGCGGCGTCGGGGGCTTCCTCGGCCTTCTTCTTGGCGGTGCGCTTCTTAGGCTTCTGCTCCGTTTCCGCCTCGGCATTCTCCTCGGGGGCCTTGGGGGCCACGGGGATGGCGCTGTCAGCGATCAGGGCCACGGCCTGACGGACCAGCAGGTCCGAGCGGAGGCTCTCCTCGGGCAGCGCCGCCTTGACCTTGTCCACCTCCATCTGGTACTGCTGTGCCAGCTTCTCATATTCCTCGGCCACGGCCTCGTCGGTGGTCTCCAGCTTCTCGTCCTCGATCACCTGGCTCAGGAGGATGTTGGAGCGCACCGTGGTCTCGGCCATGGGGCGCATGTTCTGCCGCAGGCCGCCAAGGTCGCCGCCCATCATCCTGGCGTAGTCCTCCAGCTTCATGCCGCTGCTCTGGAGCTGATAGGCAAACTGCTCCATATGCTTGTCCACCTGCTCGTCGATCATGCAGTCGGGGATCTCGCAGGTCATGTTGGCGGCGGCCATAGTCACGGCGGTGTTCTCGAACTCCTTGCGGGCGGCGTCCTCGCGCTCCTTCAGGAACCTGGCGCGGACGTCGTCCTTGAGGGCCTGGAGGGTATCGAACTCCGAGACGTCCTTGGCAAACTCGTCGTCCTTCTCCGGCAGGATCGTCTCCTTGACCTCGTGGATTTTGCACTGGAACACGGCGGGCTTGCCGGCCAGGTCCTTGCTGCCGTAATTCTCGGGGAAGGTCACATGGACCTCCTGCTCACCGCCGGCGGCAGCGCCCACCAGGGCCTCCTCAAAGCCGGGGATGAACTGGTGGGAGCCCAGCTTGAGGGTATAGTTCTCCGCCTTGCCGCCCTCAAAGGCCTTGCCGTCCTGGAAGCCCTCGAAATCCAGCACCACGGTGTCGCCCATCTCGGCGGGGCGCTCCACGGTGGAGATGCGGGCGTTGCGCTCAGCCAGGCGGTCGATCTCGGCGTCCACCTGCTCGTCGGTGACGCTCACCTCGGCCTTGGGAACCTCCAGGCCCTTGTACTGGCCCAGGGTCACCTCGGGATAGAGGGTGGTCTCCACGGTCAGCACCAGCGTGCCGTCCTCAGCCACGTCCATGTCGGATACCGACGGCAGGCCCACCGCCTGCAGCTTCTCGGCCTGGAGGGCCTCGCCGTAGGCGTCGGGGAAGATCTCGTTGACGGCGTCCTCATAAAAGACCGCCGCGCCGTACATGCCCTCGATAACCTTCCGCGGGGCCTTGCCCTTGCGGAAGCCCGGGACCTGGATGTGCTTCCTGTTTTTAAGATACGCTTTGTTCAGACCGGATTGAAACGTCGCCGCGTCGATCTCCAGGACGATCTTGGCATTTCCGTTCTCTTTCTCCACGCTCTTTACGTTCATTGGTGTTACTCCTCCTACGATGATGGGCTGCGGAGCAGCCGCACTTTCCGATTTTACTTATTTTAACAGAGATGCTTCCATTTTTCCACCCTTTTTTTCAACTTTGTCCCGCTTTTTTTGGAAACGCCGCGCCCTAAAGGACGCGGACCGGCGTGAAGCGGACAAAATCCGCCGACACCAGGTGGAATTCGCAGCCGTCCACGGCCCCCTGGATGGCCAGGCGGCAGCTCTCGCCGTGGAGATGGCCGTAATAGCAGTGCCGGACGCCGTAGCGCCGCAGCAGCTCCAGGATTTCCGGGCACTGATAGCCCCGGTAGCGGGGCGGGTAGTGGAGAAAGCACAGCTTCTCCCGCTCCCCCGCCGCCTGGAGCGACGCCTCCAGGCGGATCAGCTCCCGCTTGTAGACCTTCTCATTGTGGGTCCCGGCGCGGTCCTCCTCAAAGAACCAGCCCCGGGAGCCGCAGAGAGCCGTTTCGCCGCAGAGATGGCAGTTATTGTGGAGCAGCTCCAGATTTTCAAAGCCGTTTTCCCGGCAGAATTTCTCAAATTTCGCCGCCGTGGACCACCAATAGTCGTGGTTGCCTTTGACGATCAGCTTCCGCCCGGGGATGGCGGCAAGAAACGCAAAGTCCTCGCGGGCCCGCTCCAGGCCCATGGCCCAGCTGACGTCGCCCAGGAGCACCGTGGTGTCCGCCGGACCGATCACCTCCAGGCCCCGGCGCAGCTTCTCCACATACCCGGTCCAGGCCCCGCCGAACACGTCCATAGGCTTGTCGCCTCCCAGGGACAGGTGCAAATCCCCGATGGCGTACAGCGCCATTACCGCAGCATGGCCGCCACCTGGCCGGCCATGGCCTCCTTGGAGGCGGCGTCGCGGAAGCGCACCGCCCGTCCCCTGAGCGCCCGCAGCGGTGCCGGGGCGGCGCAGCCGGAAACCTCCTCCAGCTGCTCGATGATGTCCACGCCGCCGCGCAGCTCCTGGACCCCCAGGGCCGTGAGGACGCTGTCGCAGAACTTGAAGGGGCTGGCGGTGGAGACCACCACTGTGGGGGTATCGTCTCCGGTGGCGGCGCGGTGGTCCATAAGGGCGGTGTAGGCCACCGCCGTGTGGGTGTCCATGAGATAACGGCTGTGGCGGAACACCTGCCCGATGGTGTTGAGGGTCCGCGCGTCGCCGCAGCAGCCGCAGAGGAAGCTCTCCTGCACCGCGGCACGGATGGCCGGCGAGACCTCGTAGCGCCCTGTCTCCTGGAGGGCGCGCATATAGCCCTTCACCGCCTCATCCGAGCCGGAGAGCAGGTACAGAAGCCGCTCGAGATTGGACGAGATCAGGATGTCCATGGACGGTGAGATGGTGTTGTAGAAGGGCCGGTTGCGGTCATAGACGCCGGTGCGGATGAAGTCGGTGAGGACGTTGTTGGCGTTGGAGGCGCACAGGAGCTTCCCGACGGGCACGCCCATGCGCTTGGCGTAGCAGCCGGCCAGGATGTTGCCGAAGTTGCCGGTGGGGACGCAGTAATTCAAGGTATCGCCCAGCTTCAGCTTCCCCTGGCGGACCAGCTCACAGTAGGCTGAGACATAGTAGACGATCTGCGGCAGGACCCGGCCCCAGTTGATGGAGTTGGCCGAGGAGAGGAAGTAGCCGGACTTGGCCAGCTGGCTGCGGAGGACCTCGTCGGAGAAGATGCGCTTGACGCCGGTCTGAGCGTCGTCGAAGTTGCCCTCCACGGCGCACACGCCCACATTTTTGCCCCCTTGGGTGACCATTTGCAGCTGCTGGATCTCCGAAACGCCGTCCTTGGGATAAAAGACCAGGATTTTTGTCCGCTCCACGTCGCAGAAGCCCTCCAGGGCGGCCTTGCCGGTGTCGCCGGAGGTAGCCACCAGGATGCAGACGGTCTTTTCCTCCCCGGTCTTGCGGAGGGAGGCCGTCAGCAGGTGCGGCAGCATTTGCAGCGCCATGTCCTTGAAGGCGCAGGTGGGGCCGTGCCACAGCTCCAGGAAGTGGGTCTTGTCATGGGCGGAGAAAATGGGCGTCACCGCCGCGTCGTCGAACTTGGCCGGCACGGCGTAGGCCCGGGCGGCGTAATCAGCCAGCTCCTCACTGGAAAATTCCTCCAGATACAATTTCATGACCGCCACGGCCCGCTGCTGGTACGTCATGCCCGCCAGGGCCTCCAGGTCCTGCCGGGTCAGCTGGGGGATGGAGGCCGGCAGAAACAGGCCGCCGTCGCGGCTGAGGCCCTGCACGATGGCCTCCGATGCCGTATAGCGAAGGGACGCGTCTCGGGTGCTGATGTAATACATAGGCTTCACAACCTCATTCACTTATAATTTAATTAAAATGCGTTTTCCAAATGCCGGATCACCGGTTTTTTCGTCTCCAGGCCCTCGGGGGCGTAGACCTCCACCACGTCGAACCGCGGCTGTCCGCCGTCCTCCGGGTGCGCCGCGAGCCAAAGCAGGGCCGAGGCCCGCAGCCGCTCCTGCTTCCGCCGGTCCACGAACTCCCGGGCCTCGGCAAAGCGGTCGCTGGCGCGGAGCTTGACTTCCACAAAGACGGTAAAGCCCCCTTGGCGGGCGATCAGGTCGATCTCCCCGAAGCGGGTGCGGTAGTTGGCGGCCACGATCTCGTAGCCCCGCCGCCGCAGGTCCGCCGAGGCGGTCTGCTCACCCCAGGGACCCAGCAGGTTCGTTCTTTTTTTCATAGTATTTCTTCAGAAAGCTCCGCCGGTGGAGGGGGCAGGGGCCGAATTCGTCCAGGGCGGCGTAGTGCCGCCGGGTGGGGTAGCCCTTGTGGACGGCGAAGCCGTACTGGGGGTACTGCCCATCCAGCTCCTCCATCAGCCGGTCCCTTGTGACCTTGGCCAGGATGGACGCCGCGGCGATGCTGGCGCTCCTGCCGTCGCCGCCGACAATGCTGACCGCCTCCATGGGCAGCGCCGGCTCCCGGTTGCCGTCGATGAGCGCCAGGTCCGGGCGGACAGTGAGGCCGGCGACAGCCTCCTGCATGGCCCGGAGGGTTGCCTGCAAAATATTGATTTCGTCGATGACCCGCTCGTCCGCCAGTGCCACGCTCCAGGCCTCTGCGGCCTCCGTGATGACGTCATAGAGCGTGCGGCGGCGCTGGTCGGTGAGCTTCTTGGAGTCGTCCAGCCCCGGGATTTCCAGCCCCCGGGGCAGGATCACCGCCGCCGCGCACACCGGCCCCGCCAGCGGCCCCCGTCCGGCCTCGTCCACGCCGCAGATGCAGCGGGTCCCCGCCAGGTCCAGCTTGTTTTCATATTCCCAAAGGTCTCTCATGGCCCGTTCTCCTCCGGCGTCTCCAGGGTGAAGCGGCCCAGCCTGCCGCTGCGGTACTCCTCCAGCAGTGCCCGGGCCGCCCGCTCCAGGTCGATCTCCCCGCCGGAGACGCGGAAGCCCCGCCGTGCCCCCACCGCCTCCAGCAGCGTCCAGCCGGCGGCGTCCGGCGGGCAGTCCAGGCCGTAGCGGTCCCGGAGGCTGCCGGGATACCGCCGCCACAACAGCTCCGCCAGGCGGCAGGCCAGTCCCTCGGCGTCCAAAATGTCGTCCTTCACCGCGCCGGTGAAGGCCAGCAGCTCTCCCGCCCGCGGGTCCTCGAACTTGGGCCAGAGGATGCCCGGGGTGTCCAGCAGCAGCAGCGCCCGGTCCACGCTGACCCACTGCTTGCCCCGGGTGACGCCGGGGCGGTTCTCAGCCTTGGCCCCCTTGCGGCCGGAAACCTGGTTGATGAAGGTGGACTTACCCACATTGGGGATGCCCACCACCATCACCCGCAGGGCGCGGCCCGTCTGGCCCTTCTCCCGGTAGCGCCGGAGCCTTTCCGAGAGCAGCTGCTGCACAGCGGGCTGAAAGGCGGCGATACCCCTGCGGCTCTTGCAGTCGGTGGCCGCGGCGGCCAGCCCCTGTGCCTCAAAGTGACGGCGCCAGCGGCGGGTCAGCTCGGGGTCGGCCATATCCATGCGGTTGAGGAGCACCAGCCGGGGCTTGGCTCCGCAGATGGCGGCGATGTCCGGATTGCGGGAGGCCCGGGGGATGCGGGCGTCCAGAAGCTCGCACACCGCGTCCACCAGCTTCAAATCCGCCTCTATCTGCCGCCGGGTCTTGGTCATATGGCCGGGATACCACTGGATGTTCATCTGCTCTGTCACGAAACCCCTCCAATGCGGCTAAAGTCCCGGCTTCTGGCGTCGGGGTAGCTGCTCTCCGGGTCCGCGCCGGGAACCAGAATCCACAGCACCTTGCCCAGTACATCTCGCTCTGCCACCAGCCCCACCGGGGCGAAGCGGCTGTCGGCAGAGTGGTTGCGGTTATCGCCCATGACGAAGAGGCAGCCCTCCGGCACCGTCACCGGGTACGTCAGCGCCTGGCCGGACTCGGCATAGCTGAGGTAGGTCGGCTCGTTGATATACGGCTCATCCAGGGCCTCGCCGTCCACATAGACGATCCCCCGCTCAAAGTCGATGTCCACCGTCTGTCCGCCGGCGGCCACAACGCGCTTGACGATGGGCTTATCCTCAAAGAACGGCACCGCCAGCACCACCACGTCCCCCGGCTCCACGTCGCGGTAGAATACGTTGCTCAAAAGGCCCAGATAGTCGGTGTGGTGCAGCGTGGGGTACATGGAGTCCCCGTCCACCCCCACCAGCCGGATGGCGAACACGAAGAGAATCGTCACGCACGCCAGGATATACACCAGATCGTGCAGCAGCGTGTGCAGCTGGTAGCCCACGCTCTTGGGGGTCTCCTGCTCCGGCTTCCCTCCGGCGCCCTCTGTCTGCTTTGTCTGCTCGATCTGCTCGTTCATGTCCTCCAGGAACGCCGCCTCGGCCTCGGGGGGCTGGAGATGGTCTTGTTCGCGCATATGCTTAACCTCGTTTACCCAAAATCACATCTATTATACACAAACCTGCGCCATAAGAAAAGGGCTTCCGGTGTAAAATTTCTTTGAAATAGTGGTTGACATTTGTTAGCGTTCATGGTAGACTGCAAGCAGATAACAGATGTCAACAGAAAATGTGAGGTGATCCCCATGCAAGCTAAAGAAGCCATCGCCCTCTCTGACGGAGAATGGAAGCTGATGAACCGCCTCTGGTCCGCGTCGCCCCAGACCGTGCCGCAGCTGGTGCGGGCCATGGCCCAGGACACCGGCTGGAGCCGGGCCACCATCTTCATCATGCTGGGCCGGATGGAGGAGAAGGGCGCGGTCCGCATGGAGCAGGACGGGCGGGCCAAGCGGTACTATGCCGCCGTCCCCCGGGACCAGATCACAGCCCAGGAGACGGCGCGGTTTCTGGAGAAGGTCTACCAGGGCAGTCTCCAGATGATGGTCTCCTCCATGGCCGGGCAGAACGCCCTGAGCCGGGAGGATATCGACGAGCTATATGAAATTCTGCGCCAGGCGGAACAGGAGGCGAAGTCATGAAGGAGCTGCTCATCACATCCTCGGTGCTCATCGGCGTTCTGACCGCTGTGCGGTTCCTGTTCCGCCGGCGGATCAGCCGGCGGCTGCAATACGCGCTGTGGGCGCTGGTACTGGCGCGGCTGCTGCTGCCGGTGCCGCTGCCCCAGGCGTCCTTCAGCGTCATGAACGGGGCCGAGGCCCTCACCGCCCGGCTCGAGACGGTCCAGGCGGTCCCCGCTGTACCGGTCTCCTCCGCCGCGCCGGCCCCCGGGGCCTATCGGCCTGCGCCGGTCCAGATGCCGCCTGTCCAGGCCGCGCCGGAAGCGCCGGCGCGCGCCCTCTCCGCCGGGGAGGTCCTGCGGATCCTCTGGCTGGCGGGCATCGCCGTGACGGCGGCGTGCTTCCTGGCGTCCAACCTGCGCCTGGCCCGGCGGCTGCGCCGGAACCGGACGCGGATCGACACGGACTGCCCCCTGCCGGTGTACGTCTCCGGCGCGGTGGTCTCCCCGTGCCTCTTCGGACTGATACGGCCCGCCGTCTACGTGACACCGAAGGCCGCGGCCTCCCCGGAGCGGCTGCGCCACGTGCTGACCCACGAGCTGTGCCACTACCGCCACGGCGACCATGTCTGGTCCGTCCTGCGGTGCGTGTGTCTGACGGTCTACTGGTTCGACCCGTTGGTGTGGCTGGCGGCGGCACTCTCTAAGGCCGACAGCGAGCTGGCCTGCGACGAGGCGGCCATCCGCGCCCTGGGCGAGGCGCACCGGCTGGCCTACGGCCGGACGCTGGTGGACATGATCGCCGTGGAGCGGCCCGCAACAGGGATGCTCTGCGCGGCTACTGCCATGGTCTCGGGCAGGCGGAGCCTCCGGGGCCGGGTCAACCGCATCGCCCGCCATCCCAAGGCGTTCCTCTCTGCGGCCCTGGCCGCGGTGCTCATGGCGGCGGTGGTCGCCGGCTGCACCTTCACCGCCGCCACCGAGCCGCCCGCCCCCATGGATATCCTGGAGTACGCCGGCGACGGCGGCAGCTTTCCCGGCGCGGATGGCTGGGAATTCCAATATGATGTGGATCCCCAGCGCTTCCAGGGCCTGCGGATGTGGACGGAGATCTGGCGGGACGGACAGATGGAGGTCCTCTCCGGCGGCACAATGGACCTGACAGAGCCGCGGGATTCCCTGACCATCTCCCTCCAGGAGGAGGAAAACGACGCGGGAGGCCGCTCTGTCACCCCCTGCATGGGGGCCGGCGGCGCGTCCCTGAGCGCGCAGACCTGCAGCCTGCCGGAGGGCGACTTCCCGGCCCGCACCGCCTCCTGGCTGGGCGGCGCCAGCGATGAGCAGCCCTTTTCCCTCCAGCCCGATACCCCCGTGGTCCTGGCCTGCGTGGCCTACCAGAGCGCGGAGGACGACACCATCGCCAGCTACGACTGCTCCTTCCTCACGGAGGACCCCGGGCGGCTGGCCGAATACCGCTTCTCGGTGGTATTCAAGGCCGTGTTCACCTCCGGCAGCCCCGAGGACTACGCCCTGCCTGTCTCCACTGCCCCGAAGGAGACGCCGGCCGCGCCGGACGGCGTCAAGGCAGAGGCCACCTACGCCGTCTCGCTGATCCAGGACGGGGCGGAGACATGGCTGGACCTGGACGACGACGCGCTGCTACAGGATGTGATCTTCAACTCCCTGGTCCGCTCCGCCGCGTGGCCCAACAAGCAGCCGGCGGACGCCTATCCCTACGCCATCCGCATCCGCCAGACGGTGGACGGCACCACCCGGGACTACTACGCCTGCCGCCAGGACGGCGCGGCCATCCTCATGGGGCCGGACATGTACACCGGCCTCTCCGAGGAGCTGATGGCCCGGCTGGAGGCCACCGCGGGCCTGCTCCCCGGCGGGGCGTACAGCCTGGACGAGGCCATCTCCCAGATGATCCTGCGGATCTACGCCGACCCCTGGGTGGAGGACGGCCAGCAGGCCGTGGAATCCCATGTGGTCCTGGGCACCGAGAAAAACGGCGGCGAGATCACCGCCTACGTCGAGGGCATGTACATGGTGTACAGCAACCAGGACGGCCGGCTGGTGCAGGACGGCGTCGGCGGGCACATGCCCATGGCCTTCACCTTCGAGCGGGACGAAACCGGAGCCTATCAGTGCCGCGAGGTGTGGCGCTGTCAGGACGGAGCCTACTACGCGCCGTCCATCCGCGAGAAATTCCCGCCGGATCTGGCGGAGGAGGCCATCGACACCCAGCGGTTCGGCCTGGCCCTGACCCAGGCGTGCCAGCAGCGCGGCGCCGCCGCCCTGGGCATCGACACCGACGCGGAGCTGGAACGCCTGCTGCACAATATCTGCCGGGACGGCGGCGGCGCGGAGGCCTGCATCGACGCCCACCACATCGACTACCGGGAGATGACCTGGTACGGCGATTGCGCCCTGAACTACGCCATCAACCGCCTCCTGGACAGCAGCGGCGGCGAGCTGGAGCGGGAGGTCCTGTGGCAGCTGCTCCACGACATCTACCCCGGCGAGATCGAAACCTTCGAGTCCCCCGCGGCGGATGCCCAGACGGAGTTCAACGAATGGCGGGACTACGTCACTCGGATCGCAGACCTGAACGGCGAGGAATACTACCAGCATAACCGCACCGCCTGCGCCCTCTTGGCCTGTCACCACGCCCGCAGCACCCCCGCCGTCACCTACGACGCCTACGACGAGCCCGCCGCGGACGCCGCCCCGGACCTCTATGACACACCGGCCTACACCGGCCACCACGCGGAAACGCACCACGGCAGACACCATTGAAACCGCCAACACCCCGGAGGACCCACGCAGGGTCCTCCGGGGTGTCTTTTGGGCCGTTCACCTTTCGTAGGTGAACTCCAGGTCGTAGATGCTGACGGTGTCCCCCTCCTCGATGCCCAGGGACTCCAGGCGCTCAAAGAGACCGCTGCGGCGGAGCTGGCGGTCGAAGTACATCCGGGACTCGTAATCCGCGAGGTTGACATCCCCCAGCAGCCGCTCCAGCCACGCCCCCGAGACGCTCCACACGTCATCGAACCGCTCGATGCGCAGATCCTCCACCCGCCCGGCCTCCGCCAGGGGCTTGACATAGTCCGGCTCGTAGACGATCACCGGCGGCAGCTGTGAGAGCTTCCCTGCCACCGCCCTCATCAGCTCCCGGGTCCCCCGGGTGGTGGCGGCTGAAATTTCAAACAGCTCGAGACCGCGGGCGGCAGCGTGGGCGCGCAGGCGCTCCAGATTGTCGCTGTCCGGCGACAGCAGGTCCACCTTGTTGGCGGCCACCAGCATAGGCCGGGACGCCAGGTCCGGGGAATACTGGCGCAGCTCCTCGTTGATCTTCTCAAAGTCCGCCACGGGGTCGCGGTCCTCGCTGCCAGAGACGTCCACCAGGTGCACCAGCAGGCGGCAGCGGTCAATGTGCCGCAGGAAGTCGTGGCCCAGGCCCGCGCCCTCTGCCGCGCCCTCGATGATGCCGGGGATGTCGGCCATGACGAAGGAGACGCCCTCGTCCACGTAGATCACCCCCAGGTTGGGATAGAGGGTGGTGAAATGGTAGTTGGCGATCTTGGGCCGGGCGTTGGAGGTCACAGACAGCAGTGTGGACTTGCCCACATTGGGAAAGCCCACCAGCCCCACGTCCGCCAGGAGCTTCAGCTCCAGCACCACGTCCCGCGCCTCGCCGGGGAGGCCCGACTTGGCAAAGCGGGGAACCTGCCGGGTGGGGGTGGCGAAGTGGCTGTTGCCCCAGCCGCCCCGGCCCCCGCGGGCCAGGACGAAGTCCTCGGAATCCGACATATCCCGGATGATGCCGCCGGTCTCCGCGTCCCGAACCACGGTGCCCCGGGGGACCCGGACGATGAGGTTCTCGCCGGATTTCCCCTTTCGCCGCCCCCCCTCACCCTTCGCGCCGTCGGGGGCGGCGTACTTTCTCTTATAACGGAAGTCCATCAGCGTGGACAGGTTGTCGTCCACCCGCAGCACAACGCTGCCGCCGCTGCCGCCGTCGCCGCCGTCGGGACCGCCCGCGGCCACATATTTCTCCCGGTGGAAGGCCACCGCCCCGCCGCCGCCGCTGCCGGCCTTGACGGTGATGCGGGCCTGATCGATAAATGACGCCATGCCATTGTTCCTTTCTAACGGCAAAAAATCCCGAACAGTGCGCCTGTCCGGGATTCTTCGATGCTTTTTACTGCTCCACAGCGTACACAGACGCCATTTTACGGTCCTTGCCCATGCGCTCGAACTTGACCTTGCCGTCGATGAGCGCGAACAGGGTGTCGTCGCTGCCGATGCCCACGTTGTTGCCGGGATGGATGTGGGTGCCTCTCTGCCGAACCAGAATGTTGCCGGCCAAAACGAACTGCCCGTCGGCGCGCTTTACGCCCAGGCGCTTGGACTCGGAATCACGGCCGTTCTTGGTGGAGCCGCCGCCTTTCTTATGGGCGAAAAACTGAAAACCGATGTTAAGCATGCTATTGCACCTCCAAAACTTCGAGATAATCCGGATAGGCGTCCCGCAGCTCACACAGCGTGAGCATCAGGCCGGTGAGGACGGCCTGGACCGTTTCCTCCTCCTCGCACCTGGCGGGAAGCTGTAACGTGATGCGGGCCTCGGCCTCGTGGACACGGGTCCTGGCGCCGGCGGCGCACACATCGTTGATGGTGCACTCGGCCATGCGCACCGCCGCCGTCACGGCGGCGCAGACAACGTCCGCGCCGGCCTCGGCGTAGCCGCTGTGGCCCTGGCAGCAGAACCCGGTGATCCTGCCTCCCTCATCACGGAATTCGACCCTGGTCATTACACCGAGATCTTTTCGATCTGCACCTTGGTATAGGGCTGGCGATGGCCCTGGCAGCTCTTGGAATCCTTCTTGGGACGGTACTTGAAGACGGTGATCTTCTTGCCCCGGCCGTTCTTGAGGACCTTGGCCTCAACGGCGGCACCGGAGACCACGGGCGTGCCGAACTTGGAATTGGCGCCGTCCACCACGGCCAGAACCTGGTCAAATTTCACGGTCTCCTCCGCCTCGGCGTTCAGCTTCTCGATGAACAGCACATCGCCCTCCCGGACGTTGTACTGCTTGCCGCCGGTCACGATAATTGCCTGCATAACTAACTTGCACCTACCTTTGCTGTAGACTCGCTCTAAAGGCGCGGGGACAGAACCCCGGCTTTCAGCCTCTTCGACGCGGCCTGTCCATTATACCAGCCGGACGCCGCAAAGTCAATGGCTAATTGCCGGAAAACACCGGTTTTTTTCCCGTGGCGGCGATTGCAAAACGGAACCGGATGCGATATAATAGACCGTGTTAATAAGCTGTACGTTTGGTACATAGCGCAGATTCCATCGGTCTTTTGGAAGGGGCCGGCATCATACGCCGCGGGTCCGCCCGCGCAGAGGAGGAGAAACGATATGGACCCAGTATTCGTCTGGCAGGAGGAGTACAACATCGGTGTGGAAGCCATCGACCAGGAGCACCAGCGGCTGTTCAAGATCATCAACAAGCTCTTCGCCATGCGTGAGGAGGAAAAAAACAGCCAGTGGGCCTGCCAGGAGGGCATCAAGTTCTTCAAGGGGCACACGGTAAAGCACTTTGCCGACGAGGAGGCGTATATGGCCTCCATCCACTACCCCGGCCTGGAGGAGCACCAGCGCATCCACCAGGGCTTCCGGAATCACACACTGCCAACCCTGGAACGGGAGCTGAAGCAGTCGGGTTACGCCCTGGACACGGTGGACCATTTTCTGGGCGTCTGCGCCGGCTGGCTCATCGGCCATACCCTCACCGAGGATCAGGCCATCACCGGCAAGCCCGTGCGGAGGTGGGACAATCTCCCGCCCGACCAGGAGCTGACTGCCCTCAAAAAGTTGATTATCCAGCTGGTCTTCGACATGTTCCACCTGGAATCCCATCTTATCAGCGGCGCCTACGGCGGTGAGAAGTTCGGCCGAGGCGTTTATTACCGCCTGGTCTACGGCAGAAAGCAGGATGAAGCGCGGCTGGAGATCTTTATGGTCTTTGAGGAGAAGCTGCTCATCAACACTGTGGGCAAAATCATGGACCTGCACACCAACAAGCTGGACTCTATGCTGATGCACGCGGCGCGGTACACCGCGCGGCAGTTCGTGGGCCGCGTGCTGGAGCATATGCCCGACGGAGCCAGCTACGGGCTGAAGGAGGAGAACCTCCTCTCCTACGAGCAGTTCCAGCGGGCTTTCGGGCAGCAGAAATTGCAGGTGAGCCTGCTTTTTGACACCGGCGCGGGCTATTTCTCCTACTGCGCCGCCGCGCCGCAGCTGCTGGAGGGCAGCGTGGGTACACCACTGGTGGACGAGAACGTCATGAGCGAGGTGGAGAAATACCTCAGCCGCCGCGAGGCGCAGGAAATTGCGGAGGAGCAGGACCAGCGGCGGAAGATCCTGGTGGTGGACGATTCCCTCACTATCCGCCAGAGCATGGCAAAGCTTCTGAGCCAGGATTACAACGTCTCCCTGGCCGAATCCGGCGTCGCGGCCATCCGCACCATCACCCTCAACCGGCCGGACCTGGTGCTGCTGGACTACGAGATGCCGGTCTGCGACGGGCGGCAGACGCTGGAAATGCTGCGCTCGGAGCAGAGCTTCCGGGATCTGCCGGTGGTCTTCCTCACCGGCCAGAGCGACCCGGGCGTCGTGCGCCAGCTGGTTTCCCTGCGGCCCTCGGGATACCTGCTGAAATACCTGAAGCCCGACGAGATCAAGCGGAAAATCGACGCCTTCTTTGAGAAGCAGAAAGTGGGGGCTTGATTTCTTTCCGCGCGGCGGCGCGGCGGGAAATATGCCTGGACGCAGACGCCCCCGACCATGTATCAAGCGTTCCAATGCGCTGTATCCCACCGCACCAGGCGAAAAAGGAACGCTTAGGCCTTGTTTTGATAAATGGCAATGTGCCCGGCGGCGAGGGATTTTTTCGTCTGGCAAACAATTTTTCCGCAGGAATCCTGACGGATTTCAAGGGAATGTCGTTTGGGCATGTTGATATTTTTTAAACAAGGCCTAAGCCTTGGCCCGCAGTTTTCAGTTGACAGGGCCGCGCGGCGGTGTTATGATAAACATACCGTCGGTATGTATCGGAGGTGGTCCCATGGCCCGCAACAAACATCCTGAGGTGACCGTCCGGCGGATCCTGGACACCGCCGCGCGCCTGTTTCTCTCCCGCGGCTACGAGCATACCTCCATCCAGGATATCATCGACGGCCTGGACGGCCTCAGCCGCGGCGCCATCTACCATCATTTCAAGTCCAAGGAGGCGATCCTCCTGGCCGTCATGGACCGCATCGTCCTGGGCTCCAACCAGAAGCTGGCCGCGATCCGCGACGATCCCGGCCTCACCGGACGGGAGAAGCTCCAGGCCATTTTCCGCGCCTCCCTCCAGCGGCCCGAGCAGGAGGCCATGTTCGCCCTGGCGCCCCATATCAGCCAAAGCCCGCAGCTGATTTCCAGCCTGATCCATGACGTCATGGATGATGCTGCACCGCACTATCTCCTGCCCATCCTGCGCCAGGGCAACGCCGACGGCTCGCTCTCTGTGGCGCATCCGGAGGAGGTGGCAGAGCTGCTGCTGCTGGCCGCCAACGTGTGGATGAATCCCATGATGTTCCGCGACGACCCCGAGAAGAGCCGCCGGAAATTCCAGGTGTTCGCCCAGCTGCTCCAGGGGTTCGGCCTGGAGCTGATGGACGCGGAGATGGTGGACCGGCTGGAGTACCTTAGCAGCATCTACAACGGCAGCAAATAACCGCCTCCGGCATAGGCGCCGCCCTGCGGGGCGCGAGCTCTATAGCTGTGCGGCCTGTCTGCATTCGCAGACGTGTCGCTTTTGCGGCGTTTTTTCATACCGTCGTTCGGTATGTTTGAAATAAATATCATCATAATCGGAGGTTTTACATGGAAAACAAGCTCTTCTCCCGGGATTTTACCTGGATGGTAGTGGGTCAGATCATCTCCCTCTTCGGCAACGCCGCCGTCCGCTTCGCGCTGCCGCTGTATCTGCTCAATGTGACCGGCTCGGCGGCGCTTTACGGCGCGGTGACGGCCTGCGCCATGCTTCCCATGGTGGCGCTGCTGCCGGTGGGCGGCCTGGCGGCTGACCGGGCCAATAAGCGCAATATCATGGTCCTGCTGGACTTCCTCACCGCGGCACTGCTGCTGGGCTTTCTGGCCCTGCGCCAGGCCGGCGGGCTGACCGTGACGCTGACGGTCACACTGATGCTGCTCTATGGCATCAGCGGCGTCTACCAGCCGGCAGTCCAGGCGTCCATCCCGGCGCTGATCGGTCCGGCGCGGCTGACCCAGGCCAACGCGGTGGTGAACAGCGTCAGCTCCCTGGCCGCCCTGCTGGGACCGGTGCTGGGCGGCATCCTCTACAGCGCCTGCGGCCTGACGCCGGTGCTGGCGGTGTGCGCCGGATGCTTCTTCGCCTCGGCGGTGATGGAGTGCTTCCTGCATATCCCCCACGTCCGGCGGCCCCGGACGGGGAGCCTTTGGGCCACGGCCCGGGCGGATTTGGGCGAGAGCGCCCGGTTCCTGCGGCGGGAGAAGCCCTGGATCGGCAAAATGGTGCTGACCATGTGCGGATGTAACTTTTTCCTCTCGGCCATGATCCTGGTAGGCCTGCCGTACCTGGTGACGGAGGCGCTGGGCTTCCCAGCGGCGCAGGCCAACCGGCTCTACGGCTTTGCCCAGGGGGCGCTGGCGGCGGGCGGACTGCTGGGCGGCATCCTGGCGGGCGTGCTGGCCGGCAGAGTGCCGGTGCGGCGGGCGGGCGCGCTGCTGGTTTTGGCCGCGGCGCTGACGCTGCCGGCGGCGGCCGTGCTGGCCTGGAACCCGGGACGCCTCGCGGTCTACGGCGTGCTGACGGGGTGTTTTTGCGCGCTGATGGTGTGCGCGTCGCTGTTTTCGGTGCAGATGACGGCGCTTTTGCAGGCGGAGACGCCACCGGCGCTGGTGGGGAAAGTGCTGTCGCTGGCGATGACCACGGCCATGTGCGCCCAGCCCCTGGGCAGCGCGCTATACGGCGGGCTGTTTGAGCTGCTGCAAGGCTGGGAATTCGTCCCAGTCCTGGCCGCCGGCGCGGCCACACTGGCCCTGGCCGCCGCCGCCGGCCACATCCTCCGCCAAGCCTTCGCGATGACGTAGAATCCATGCTGGCGTTGGCCTTCCTCAAGCGAGATGCGGGCGTCTCCCGCTATGGCGGGAACCTTAGACGATCCAAAAGAAAATGGGCTTTCTTTCCAGCCCCGGGTACATGCGGCATAAAGGCTTTGTGACAGCGGGTACGACAGCGCCCTGCTTTGAGCTGCCGCAGCGGAACAGATAATCCGCCGGATGGCGTCAGCCTTAGGCCCTTGGCTTTCAGGAACAGGGACTTGTCCCGCAGGTCATGGTTTTCCGTTCCTTTCGGTGTCTGGACATGAAAGACGCCGCAGCGCAGAAACAGGCGGTGTCCTGCCGACATCGCCCGTTTTCTGCGCTGCTGTTCACCTGATTGCGCCGCCCCATTTTCCGCTGACTTTAAAAACATTGATTTTACCGGGTTCTCTACATGGCACTACGGCAAAGCGTGTCTTTTTTGGTGATACTCTTATTTCTCCACGATCTCCAGAATCTCCATGGGGCAGGCCTTGACGCAGATGCCGCAGGCGATGCACTTGGAGGCCGGCGACTCGGGAACCTTAACCAGCACGTGGAACGGGCAGGCCTCGGCGCACTTGCCGCACTGAGTGCAGAGCTTTTTGTTGATGGTATAGACGCCCTTGGCGTTCTGCGTGATGGCCCCGGCCTCGCAGGCGGCAGCGCACTTGCCGCACTGCACACAGGTCATGGGCTTGGCCGTGCCCTTGCGGTCCACGATCTGGATGCACGCCTTATCCGGGTGGAACTCCTTGTAAAACGCGTTGGAGCAGGCGCGCACGCACTCCAGGCACGCCATGCAGGCCGCGCCCTTCTTCACACTCAGCTTCTTCATTATGTAAAAACCCCTTTGTTTCGTTTTCCTGCCGCGTCCCGCGGCGAGTTCGATCCTATGCTGGTATTATATCCCCCCGGGCGGCAAGAATCAACCGTCATTTTTGGAAAAAACAGATTTTCCAGTTTTTCCTGGTGAAAAATGCGGAAAATTCCGAGTATTCCGCCGCATTTGATCCATACTATCTCCTGCAAGGTCCTATTTCCAACAACCGAGGAGGAGTTCACGATGAAACGCATTTTCTGCATAGTCTCTGCGCTGACGCTGGCCGCACTCATGGCCGGCTGTGCCAACACCGCCGTCGGGCCCGACATGGCTCCCGGCTACGACAACACCTACGGCACTTACGGCACAACCCCCGGCTATGGCAGCTCCGGCAGCTACAGCGGCAACGTGTCCACCACCCATGACGGCCGCATCAACGGCACTAATGGCACCACCGGCACCCGGGGCAGCAGCAACGCCAGTGGTACCGCGCGCACCGACCGCACCGGACGTACCAGCACCCGGCCCGTGAACCGGACCACCACCGGCAGCGGCTCCGCCTACAACGACGCCATGGGCGCCGGTATGAACGGCTGAGACGGCTGACCGGACCTGTCCGCCGCCGCCAACGCCGCAGCTGACCGGCGGGCCGGCCAATCAGGCGCAGCCGGTCCGGGCTGCCCTGTTTTAAAAACGGCCGCCTCAAGGGCGTTGCCATAATAAAACATGGAAAAACCCAGCAAAATCCATGTTTTGCAGGGCAGCGAAAAACGGGGCGACGCAGAAAACGGGCGATGCCGGCAGGGCACCGCCCGTTTCTGCGCCCCGGCAAACGCCGCAGATTCTGAAAAAAGTCTGCGGCATTTTTTCATGTCCAGACACCGAGCGGAGCGGAAAACCATGCCAGTACTCCACATGGAGAGGAACAAGGGCTATACGGTCATGTTCAGCTGCCACCTGCGGGACAACCCCCTGTCCCTGAAAACCAAGGGTCCGCTGCGCAGATTTTGTTCCTCCCGAAAGATTGGGACTATACCCTTGCGGGGCTGTCACAGATTAAAGCGTATCCTTTGCACACAAAAGGCGACAGATACTATCCGCCGCACAAAGTATGGAAATAAAAATTCAGCCGGGAGGGAGGCGAAAAAATAGCAACAAACTTTTAGCACAAGATTTGTGCAACATTCACGAAATCAAAATTTGAAGCAGGCGCGGAAAGTCCTTCAAACCCCGGAGAAAGGCTCCGTCCTGGAAAAACTCAAACAGGAG
>JAAWBZ010000017.1 GCA_022792945.1 Oscillospiraceae bacterium
CTGGGAATCATTCTCCGCGGGAGTTGCGGGCTCGTTGGTGTTGGTCTCGGGCGTCTTGGTGTCGTCGCCGCCGCCGCAGGCGGCCAGCGCGAATACCAGGACCAGGGCAAGAAGCAGCGCGATTACTTTTTTCATGTTTTTTTATGTACTCCTTTTCTGTTTTGCTGCGGTCTTTGCTGGGCGCCGCCCCGTGGGGGCGGCGCCGTTGCAAAAATGGAGGGAATTACATTCAGCCATTCATGACCTGGATGAATGCTGTGAACATTTTGGCCATCTCCGCACGGGTGGCGTTGCCGGCCGGGCGGAGGGTGCCGTTGGCGTAGCCGCTGAGGATGCCGTTGGCGACACACCACTGCATGGCGGCCTGGGCGTAGCTGGAGACGCTTCCGGCGTCGCTGTACGCGCTGAGGCTCTGGGTGATGGCGGGCGAACCGGCGTAGCGGTAGAGGATGGTGGCCAGCTGCTCGCGGGTGACCGGGTCGTTGGGACCGAAGGCACCGTCGCCATAGCCGCTGACGATGTTGTTCTCCACGGCCCACGCCACGGCGTCGGAGTACCACTGGCCGGCGGCCACGTCGGTCATGGCGCTGGGATTGACAGGCTTGCCGTTGGCAAAGCGGGCGAGGATGGTGACGACCATCGCGCGGTTGGTGGTGGCGTCGGGCGCGAAAGTGCCGGTGCCGGTGCCGGACATGTAGCCGCGGCTGACCATGAAGTCCACCGGCTCACGGTACCACGCGTTGGGCGCGACATCGCGGAAACCATCGCTGGGCGTGGCGGGGGGCACGGGCGTCGTGTCGCCGCCGGGGTTGTTGGTGGCGGAGCCGCCCGACTGGGAGGGCTTGGAGGTGCCGCCGCCAGTGCTGCCGCTGGAGACCAGGGCGTTCTTGGCCGCATCCAGATTCTCGGCGGCCTCCTTTGCAGCATTAAAGTCGTCCAAATCGTAGATGCGCGCATCGACCAGCGCCTCGGCCGCTGTCTTGGCCGTCTGATAAGCGGCCCAGCTCTCGGCGGTATACCGGCTGGCGTCACTGTCCACGGGACCGTTGGCCAGGGCGGTACTCATCTTATCGCGGACAGGAGCGCCGGCGACGGCGAAGAAGGAGTATTTTTCCAGGCCATCATAGTCCCACATGGTGCATCCGGTGGTGCCATTAAAGGTGTTGTTATCCTTGAGGCCATCCCACAGGTACGCACCGACCTGGCCCTTCTTTGCGTAAGAGATGACCATATCCATCAAGTCCGCGGCGTAATCTGCCTGCTTCTTCATGATCTGCGGGGAAACGGACAGCTCTCTGTCCAGGTTCTCGGGGTCCCAGGCGGGGTTGCGCATGGCGGGGGAGTTATGGGTATCGAAGGTGTTGCCGTTGGAAGCGCCCTTGTACTGCATGGAGCCGGAGCCCGCCGGCCACTGGGGGTCCTGCGCCGTGATCGGGCGGCTCGGCTGCAAGCTGTCGTAGAACGGATTGGGGACAAAATCGCTGCGGATATCGCTTTCGGTGAAGGAGATCTCTTCGCAGCCGGTCTCCTCCAGGATTCGGCGGATCTGCTCCTTGATGAACTCTACCGACGGGCTGGCAAAGGACAATCTGCCCTGGAGGCCGAAGCCGTCGATGTTCTCGTCGGGAATCCAGCCGACCATCTTGATAGTCTGGCTCATTTTGGGCTCGTAGTCCTTATTGGAATCCTGGTAATCGTTGTAGTACAGCTTCCAGTCACAGCCGTACTCCTTGGACCACTTGCGGGCAGAGGCGAACGCCTGGCGCACCCATTCGGACTCCTCGTACAGCCGCTTGTCGCCTGTCAGGTCCTCACGGCGGAACACGGTCCCCCACTCGCCGAACTGCGGATCGTCCACGTTGCGGATCTGACCGCTGTAATCATCCACCGCCTCGTTGACCACGTCCCAGGCAATGATGATATCTTTATACTCGCTGTAATCCTCCATCATCAGGCGGATATAGTTGTCCAAACGGGCCAGCATCGTCTCGCGGTCAACGACCTGCTTCTTAAATTCGGCCGGAGAGGAATCCGTACAGATAAAGCCGTCGCAGAAGAAATAGTCAGGCTGCTGCGGGCCGTGCCACGCCAGCACATGACCGCGCACGGTTTTGGGCTCCTGGTCGGGATGCTCCTGGTTCCACTGGCGGATGGCGTCCAGCATCCGCTTGCCCTGTGCCTGGGCTTCCGGATCCAACACGACAGTCTCATTGGCTTTCTGCAAAGCCGCTTCTTTTTCGGCCTCCGTCAGTGTATCGTCTGCCTCAATTTCCGCAACTGTCTCCAGGTATCTCTGCCGGGATGGGCTGACACGGTCCCGATCCCACCAGGGGTTATTCTCACCGATCTGATTTGACAGTTTCAAGTTGTTGCTGATCGCGCTGATGTTCCAGTTTTTCAGGGGCGTCGGGCTGCTCCAGTCGTCGCCAAACGTGCCCATGGGGAAGTAATCTTCATATTCCTCCCACAGGCTGGGAAGCTCATCCAGAGTATAGCCGATGCGGTAGGTATAGGTAGAAACCACACTGGGCGTTCTGCCCTCCGCCGTGGCGATGGTCTTGAGGACCGTATCCTCGTCCACCGTGACCGGCCCGGTATACTCCGTGCTTTCCTCCGTGGGCGCTGTGCCGTCTGTCGTGTAGTAAATCGTGGCATCCGCCGTGCGGGAGGAAAGCGTCACGCTCTGCGCGCCGCGGTAGCCGCCGGACGCCACAGACGCTCTGGCAAACGCCGCCGGCGTCTCCGCGATGGGGCTGTCAGCCTGCTTGGCCGCCAGCTCCGCGGTGCCCCAGATGCTGCCGTTCTGCCAGGAATTGGTGTCTTTGCTGTGCCATTTGACTTCGTCGATCCGGCGGCCACCGGTGGCGTCGTTGATCTGCAGCTCCAGGCCGATCTTGCCGCCGGCCTCCGGCTGCACATTGTCGTCAAAGGGGATCTTCATCTCGATCTGATAGCCGCCGGACACCGTCTTGGCATAAACCTCGAAGCCGGAGCCGTCGCCGGTGTTGGTGCCGTAGGACTTGTAGCTGTCAAAGCGGGCGCGGTAGTGGTGAAGGTTTCCGCTGAGACTGTTGGACTTGGCATTCGTCTGGTCAACGAACACCTCAACCGAATCCTGCTCATGGTTCTGAGCACTGCTCTTGTCCAGGTCCGCGTCCTCCACGGTCACCAGCAGGAAGAGGTTTTCCTCGTCCCACATAAGCTTGGCCTTGCCGTTGGTGGCGTTGTCCTCTTTGGTCGCGTGCTGGTTGATAAGCAGCTCGCTGCACTTGGCCCAGCCGGCGTCCAGCGTCTGCCCGCCCAGGGCCGGTCTGCCGTAGATGATCGTCGCATCGGCGGCTGGCGGGGCCGGTTCCCCCTCTCCGCCCGCGGCCAGCGCGGACACGCCGAGGGAGGTCAGCAGCAGTACCGCCGCCATCAGCAGCGACAGTGTTCGCCTGAGCGTACGTTTGGTTCGTTTCATTTCGCTCCTCCTACAATTTTTGATTTTTAGACCGTCCCGCGGCGCTGCGTCTGGTCCAAACACTTTTTACAGCTACCAAAGGGGTATCGTTGTCTGCATACAGACAACGCCAGGCGGGCGCCCGCCTAGGAAAAATCTTTCGCTTTGCTAACTGCACCTAAAGTATAGCACACCGCGGTTTACTTTTCATCGTAATTATTATCTAAATTTTTGCAAATTTATTTGTAAAACTCGCCAAATTTCCACATGCCGCCCTGCATTTTCTGGAAAGCCCCGGATTTCACGCTGTTTTCCCGATTTCAAAAGCCTAATTTTTACGAATTATTTACTAATTTATTCAGTTTCTCAAAAACTCGCGCCCAGGGGGATTCTCCCCCTTTATTTCGCCGCCTTTTTCTGCTATGATATATAATGAGGTGTATCGAATGGGCAACGCAACTGCAAAAGATATCGCAAAAAAGCTGGGGCTCTCCCCTGCCACCGTCTCCGTCGCCCTCAACGGCAAGCCCGGCGTCAGCCAGGCCACCCGTGAGCGCGTCCTCGCCGCCGCCGCCGAGCTGGGCTACGCCATGACAAAGGGCATCCTGCCGGAGCACAACCTGCTCTGCTTCCTCATCTACACCGACCCGGCCGTCGGCGTCGCGCGGGAGACCACGTTCTATACCTTCGTTTTGCAGGGCGTGGAGACCGCCGCCAAAGCCCTCGGCTACCGCATCCTCATCCGGCACTACGACGCCGACTGCGGCTTTGAGGAGCAGGTCTGCGACATCCTCGGCGATATCTCCGGCATGATCGTCCTGGGCACCGATATGACCCTCAGCCGCCGCGCCGCCCTCGGTCCCTTCCTCGGCGAAACCGAGCTGCCGTTCCCGATCGTCATTATTGACAATTTTACCTTCTCCGCCTACTTGGATTGCGTTGGAAATGACAACCTCTACGGTGCAAAATCCGCCATCTCCCACCTCATCGACCTGGGCCACCGGCGCATCGGCTACCTGCGCGCCCAGCAGCGCATCACCAACTTCGACGACCGGGAGCACGGCATCAAAATGGCCCTGCTGGAGCACACCGGCCCCGACGCGCCGCCGCTGGAGATCATCCCCGTCGATATCGCCGCCGACAAGGCCTTCGCCGACGTCTCCGCCTGGCTCCGGGGCTGTACCTCCCTGCCGGACGCCCTGTTCGCCGAGAACGACGTGGTCGCTGCTGCCGCCATCCGCGCGCTGAAGGCCAACCGCGTCCGCGTCCCGGACGACGTCTCCATCATGGGGTTTGACAACGTGCCCATCTGCGAAATGGTGGACCCGACCATCTCCACCGTCCACTCTTTCAAGGAAAAGCTGGGCTCCACCGCCGTCTCCCTGCTTCATCGCCGCATCCTGAACCGCGATACCGTGCGCACTGCCCAAGCCTCCGGCGTCGTCAAGATCGCCATGTCCACCCGCATCATCGACCGCAGCAGCGTAGTCCGCCGCACAGACCGCGACTGATATCAGTAACTATCTGCAGGATGCTGGCGGTGAGAAGCTTTCCGCTATGGCTTCAACAGCGAGCGACCTTGTTGAGACTGGTTTTGGTGTGCTGATTTCTTTTTTCTGACAAGTGCATGACCGTCCAAACGGGATACTTCACCGAGACCTCCGCCCGTGAGTGAGCGAGGCAACGCCGCCATAATGGGGGTGAAACGGCGTTTGGGGAGTACGGCGGGCGATCTAGCCTCTCTTACATAGAGATCAAAATCTGTGCAGCCGCAGGTGTCTTGTATTGCAGCAAGCATATGAAGTCGGTGTCTGGACATGAAAAAACGCCGCAGACTTTTTCAAAATCTGCAGCGTTGGCCGGGACGCAGAAGCGGGCGGTGTCTTGCCGACATCGCCCGTTTTCTGTGCTGTTGTTCACTTGTTTGTGCCGCCCAGGCGGAAAAAGAACCGTCGTTTGGGCATGTTGACATTTTTCAAACAAGGCCTAACTGCCGCAGGCTGTCAAAAAAGCTTTTTGACAGCCTGCGGAGCATCCAGAAATTGTCCGTTCTTTATGCCAGCTCTGCCGAAGCGAGATATTCCTCCAGGCAGACGTCCTGCTGGCGCATGGCCCGGGCGGCGACTCTGCCCACGTAACGGTAGTGCCACGGCTCGTAGATGATACCCGTCAGGCCGCTTTTCTCCGGCGGGTAGCGCAGCACGAAGCCGTACTCCCAGCAGTGCTCCAGCAGCCACTGCTGCACCGCGGTGCGCGCCTGGGCCTCGTCCAGGTGCTGATAGCTCTCGTCCACAATATCCACCGCCAATCCCAGCTGATGCTCGCTGGTTCCGGGAACCGCCACGATCTGTCCGGCTTCGGCCTCGGCGCTGTCCCGGTCGTAGCCGCGGGCCTCGAATTGGGCCACCTTGCTCTGATACAGCGCCGCCTGATCCTCCCAGCTGCGCCAGGACGAGCAGATCAGCGGTGAGAGCCCCGCGGCGCGGCAGGCGTCCATCATCGCCTGTAGGTCCGGGTAGCACCGTTCGTCCACCGCCTGGCCGTTGCGCAGCTGCACCAGGGTCACGGTGTAGTCCTGGGGCAGCGCGTTCCACGGATTCACCAGCCGGAGCGCCCAGTCCGCATCCTCTGCCGCGGCCCCGGCTGTTCCCGGCGCGGCGGCGGCCTCCGTGCGCCGCGGCACGTCGGGCAGGGACGCCGCCTGGGGCAGGTTTGCCAGCACGCAGTGGGTGGAAACCCCCAGGGCGATGAGGATCACCAATGTAAGCAGCAGCGGCTGCGCCGCTGAGCGGCGTCTTTTGGTTCTGGTCATGGAAAAACACCTCGGTAAATGGGATGCTCCCATTCTACCGGGGTGTTTCATAGAAAGCGGCGCAAAACGCCATCGATCTGGCATCACAGGCTGCGCGCGGCGGAAAAGCCGACGGCTTTTCCTTCCTGCTAACCATTGAAGGCCGTCATCGTCTCCCACAGCATCAGCCGCACGGCGCACGCCTCGCTGCCGTCCCGGAGGAAGAAGCGGAGAAAGCATTCCTGTCCGCCGGACCGCAGCTCCTCGCCCGCCTCTGCGAAGCTGCCCTCCACCCGCTCCACATCCCGGGCGTAGTACTCCTCGCAGAACCGCGCCCACCGCTCCAGCCGCGCGGCGCAGGCCTCCGCCATCCCGGCGTCATATTCCACGTTGTATCCCGCGTCGCAGATCGTCACCTGCCCGTCTGGCTCCACACGCCCGCCGATCCACGGGCTTCCCCAATGGATGCTCACCAGCTGGCCGGAGGCGTCGTCCAGGACCAGCTGGCACCCGGAGTCCCCGCCGCTGCACAGCCACACCGCCGCCGTACTCTCCCGGTCCTCCGAGAACAGCAGATAAGGGGCAGCCTCCAGGGGAAAATGCCCTGTCCAGGACTCCAGAAGCCCCGCCTGCCGCAGGGCCCGGACGGCGTCCCAGGCCGCCGCCTCCGCCTCGCCGGCGGTGAGGTGGAGGCCGGCGGCGGCGACGCTCTGGGAGGATAGCTGACAGCAGGGCTGGGCAAACAGCGCCAGCACCTGACACGCCCCTGTGGGCTCCCACAGGTTCAGATCCACCGCCTCCAGCGCCCGGACCGAGCCGTCCCGGGCGATCCGGGCGTCCTGGGCCCGGGACGCCGCATAGGGCAGGGCCGCCCCCAGCAGGGTCAGCAGCAGCGTAAAGACCAGCAGCAGGGTATTTTTGGGTTTTTTCATGACAACCGTCCTCCATGCAGCTCCGCCGTGACCCGCGCGCCGCCGCCGGGGCGGTTGGCGAAGGCCATGCTCCCATGATGCAGCGCCGCCACCTCCTGGCACAGCGCCAGCCCCAGGCCAAAGCCTCCCTGCGCCCGGGAGCGGGCCTTGTCCGCCCGGTAGAACGCCTCAGTCAGATGCGCCAGGGCCTCCGGCGGGATGCCGGCGCCGGAATCCTCCACGGTGATGCGGCAGCCGTCGGGCAGCATCTCCAGGCGGTAGTGGATGCGCCCGCCGTTGCGGATGGCCTTGCGGGCGTTGTCGGTGAGGTTCAGAAGCAGCGACCATACCAGGTCCGGCTCCAGCAGGCACAGCCCCGGCTCGCACTGGCACGAGAGGCTGACGCCTTTGGCCGCGTAGAGGGGCTGGAGGCGCTCCATGAGGTTTTCGATCAGCGCCGAGGGCGAGACCTCCAGCAGCGGCAGGTCCTGCCGCCGCAGCACCAGCAGCTCCAGAAGCTTGCGGGAGAGCTTCTCCAGCCGCTTGCCCTCGGAGTAGACGTAGCCCACGGCGTCGGCCTGCTCCTCTGGGGTCAGCGCGCCGGAGCGCAGCAGCTCCGCGTAGCCGATGAGGGAGGTCATGGGGGTTTTCATCTCGTGGGCAAAGCTGCCCACGAACCGCTCCTGCCGCTCCACTGCGCCGCGCAGCTCCGCGATGGCCGCCTCCATCTGGGCGGCCATGGCGTTGAAGTCCTCGGACACCGCGCCGATCTCGTCCTCCGAGCGCACCCGCACCCGGCTGGAGAACCGCCCCGAGGCGATGGCCCGGGATGCCCGGGACAGCCGCACCAGCTGGGACGTCAGCACCCGTGAGACCGTGTACGACAGCGCCGCGCACAGCGCCGCCATGACGGCGAACACCCGCAGCCAGGTCCGCTGCTGGGCCTGCCGGACGGCGTAGAGGTCAGAGATATCGTGGGCAGTCTCCAGCCGCAGCGTCCCCGCCGCGCCGGAGAGCACCAGGCACTGCGCGCCGTCCTGCCGCGCACCGATGGAGAAAACACACTGCCCCGCCTCCGGCGCCGCGCCGCCGAAGGGGTAGGCGGACACTGCGTCGGAGGCGTAGAGCACCCCCTCCGGCCCGGTCAGCCGCAGCGCCGCCCAGGCCGAGCGGTTCTGCGCCCACAGCTGCGCCATGGTGCCGGCGATGGCCTCGCCGTCCAGGTACGCCTCCAGCCCGCCAACGATCTGCAAGGCGCTCCAGACCATCCGGTGGGCGGAGAACGCGGCGTCCTTTTCCCGCTCCAGGGAGGCCTGGAACGACCCGGAGATCAGCAGGCTCCCGCCCGCGCCGAACAGCAGCGACAGCAGCGCCACCATCCACAGCGTCATCTTCGCCCGGAATTTCACCCGTCCGCCTCCAGGCGGTAGCCCACCTTGTTCACCGCCTTGAGCAGATGCTCCCAGCCCACCTTGCGGCGCATCCGCTGGATGTGCAGGTCCACCACCTTGCTGCCGAAGGGGAACTCGCCGCCCCAGACGCGCTCGTAGATGGTCTCGCGGTACATGGCCCGCCGCGGGTTGCGGGCGAAGAGCAGCAGCAGCTCATATTCGGTCCTAGTCAGGGCGATCTCCTCGCCGCCGCGAAAGACCTGCATGGACCGCGTGTCGATCTCCAGACCGCCCACGTGGAGCACCATGTCGCACTTCTGGTACCGCCGGAGCACCACGTCGATGCGCGCCAGCAGCTCGATGACGGCGAAGGGCTTGACCAGATAGTCCTCCGCCCCCAGCCGCAGGCCCTTGACGCGGTCGGCCACGGCGTCCTTGGCGGTGAGGAAGATCACCGGAATCTCCAGCGGCCGCACATATTCCATCAGCTCGAAGCCGTCCACATGGGGCAGCATCACATCCAGCAGAACAAGGTCATATTGTCCCTTCTCCAAAAGATCCGCCGCCTCAGCCCCGTCGTGGGCGCAGGTGCAGGCGTAGCCCTCCTTGGTCAGGCTCAGGCGGATGAGGTTGGAGATGGGCAGCTCGTCCTCCACCACGAGAATCTTAATCAAACCGCGCGCCTCCTTTTGTCCGTTGCATGCATATTATATCGCTTTGGCATCGAAACGGCAACATCCGTGCCTCACCGGATAAAAACGCGGCGTCCCGCCGCGTCCCACCACACCTGCCGCCCCAGCGCCTCGCACAGTGCCCGGACCGGGAGATAGACCGTGCCGCCGCAGGTAAGGACCTCCACCGGCGCCCCCGTCTCATCCCGCGGCACCAGCGCCCGGCCATCGATGTAGACGCGGACGCCCGCCTCCGCCGGAACGCGCCGCTCCGCCGCCGGGACCGGCCCCAGGAGCGTCAGGAACAGCAGCGCCGCCGCCGCGCCGCAGCAGAATGCGGCAGCTTGCTTCATCATCAAGCACCTCCTATGAATTGAATGCACATATTATAGCATATAATAGCAAAAAATAGCAATTGAATTCTCTAATATTTTGAGACTGCAAATGATACCCTTGTAAGAAACGAGGTGCGCGATGCAGACAAAATATTTCGACCGCTATATCCGCTTCGGCCTGAAGGTGCAGTTCTACCGCAAGCTGCGGGGCATGACCCAGGAGGATTTTGCCGAGCGGATCGACAAATCCTGGTCCTTTGTGTCCAAGATCGAAAGTCCCACCCGAGCCTTCGGCGTCTCCATGGAGACCCTTTTCCGCATCGCCGAGGTCCTGGAGGTGCCGGTGGTCAAATTGCTGGATGAAGACTGAAAAAACGCTGGAAAAGCACGGCTTTTCCAGCGTTTTTATGTCGAAATTATTTCAGATTTTCCACCATCCGCACCGCAATGGCCAGCGCCTGCTCCCGGGTGGCGTTGGCGTAGCCCTGGGCCTCCTGGGCGGAGGTCACATTCTTGGGGGCAAAGCGGTTGCCCGAAATGCCGGTGATGATGCCGCTGGCGGCCATGAAGTACACACTGTCCTGGGCAAAGGCCGAGATCTCGCCGTCGTCGGCAAAGCGCGCGGGCATGGTGTAGGGCAGGGTGAACTGCCCGTCGGTCTCCAGCGTCCACCCGGCCAGGGTGACGCGCTTGAACACCCGCGTGAGCATGGTCGCCGCCTGCTCCCGGTTAAGAAGCCGGTCCGGAGAGAAGGTGCTGGGTCCGGTGCCGTTCACCGCGCCGATGCCGTAGGCCTTGAGGACCTCCACGTCGGTGCAGTCGGTGAAGGGGTTATTGACGATGGGAATCGCCTTTGTGCCGGACAGGGCCTCATACGTCTTGACCGCCACGGCGGCAAACTCGGCGCGGGTGATGGGCTTCGTCAGGTTCTCGCCCACCAGCACATCCGGCACCAGCCCCAGCTGGGATGCCTTTTCCATCTCCGGCAGCGACCAGCCGGAGACCTGCGAGCCAAAGGACGTGCGCACGCTGTCCCACTCGCAGATATAGCCTGTCAATTTCACGTTGAAATAGTCCCGCTGCTCTTGAATGCCGCCGCAGTCCACCGTGGTGTCGTTCCACCTGCCGAACGCGCTGCCCGGCTGCCCGTAGTTGGGCACGCGGAGCATATGGACGTAGTCCTCCCCGCCGGCGCCGCTGTAATCGTTCGGCTCATTCTGATCCCAGTGGGTGAACTGGAACGGCTCACCGGTGACCCACGCAAAGGTACCCTCGCGCTGTTCATCGGTGCCGCCCAGCCAGTAATGGTATTTCGTGCCGTCCTGGATCAGGCCCTCCAGGAATGTCTGCTCCGCCTGCGAGGTAATGGTTGCCAGATGACCACCCAAGGACTCGCAGCGGGCCTTGGCCTCGGTCCAGGTCAGCCCCTCGTCAAACCGCCGGTAGGAGTGCCCGTTGAAGGTGGTCACAACGCTGGAAAAATCGCGCACGCTGTCCCATTCGCAGAGAAAGCCGCCGTTCACGTGGGCAAAGAACTCCTCCGGGCCGGCCGCGGCGTCCCCATCGGTGGCGTCGTTCCAGTGCATGGCCTGACTGCCGGAGGCCAGAGGGCTGGGCAAGCGCAGGATCTGCACGGCGTCCTCATGTCCCCCCACATTGTTGGGGTCGCCCTTGTCCCAGTGGGTATAGGAGAACGGCTCGCCGGTGACCCAGGAAAAGCCCCCTCCGTCGCGGTAAGCGCCGATCCAGTAGTGGTTCCGGGGACCCGCGCCGATCAGCGTCTCTGCCAGGGCCTGCTCCTCCTCCGAGGTGATGCAGGCCAGATGGCCGCCCATGGCCTCGCAGTACGCCTTGGCCTCCGACCAGTCCATCCCCACATCGAACCGCGCGTAGGTGTGCCCGTTCCACACGGCGGTCACGGCGGGCGTGTCCGCCTCCGCCGCCAGCGCGGTCGCGGGCAGCAGCAGGAGCGCTGCCAGTAATAGTGCCAAAATCTTCTTTTTCATGGTTGTTCTCTTCCTTTCTCCCGGGGAAGCTGCCGCCGCCCGCTTACCCCATCCGCCGCTTGAGCTGGTCGGGGTTCCCGGCGTAGCCCAAGGCGGTCTCGGCGGTGATCTTGCCCGCCTTGTACAGGGCCAGGATCGATTGGTCCATGGTCATCATGCCCTCGCCCGCGCCGGCGGCGATGGCGTTGTCGATCTGGTGGGTTTTGCAGTCGCGGATCAGGCTGCGGATGGCGTTGTTGACGTGCATCACCTCGAAGGCGGGCACCAGCGACCCATTGGCACCCGGCAGCAGCTGCTGCGAGACCACCGTGCGCAGCACCATGCTCAGCTGGATGCGCACCTGGGCCTGCTGGTCGCTGGGGAAGGAATCGACGATGCGGTCGATGGTGTTCACCGTACCCTGGGTGTGCAGCGTGGCGATCAGCAGATGGCCGGTCTCTGCCGCGGTCATGGCAGTGTGGATGGTCTCGTGGTCGCGCATTTCCCCCAGCAGGATCACATCCGGCGCCTGCCGCAGACACGCCCGCAGGGCCGAGAGATAATTCTCCGTGTCAATGTGGATCTCCCGCTGGCTGACGATGCTCTTGTGGTTCCGGTGGAGGTACTCGATGGGGTTCTCCATGGTGATGATATGGCACTCGCGGGTGCGGTTGATGCGGTCAATGATGCAGGCCTGGGTGGTGGATTTGCCGCTGCCGGCGATGCCTGTCACCAGAATCATGCCGTGGCGCAGCTCCGCCAGATCCATCACCTGCGGCGGAATCCCCATGCTCTCCCAGTCAGGGATGCCGAAGGCCACCACGCGGATCACCGCCGCCAGCGAGCCGCGCTGGCGGTAGGTATTGGCCCGGAACCGGGCCAGACCCGGCAGAGAAAAGGAAAAATCGTCGTCCCCATTGGCCAGAAAGGCGTCCATTTTGCGGTCGGCGTGGGCGTAGAGGTCGGTGATCAGCCGCTGGCTGTCCTCCGGCATGATCCGCTCCGAGCCGATGGGCTGCATCCGCCGGTCCAGCTTCTCGCATATGGGACTGCCCGCGATGATAAAGAGGTCCGAGGCATGGTCCTGCACCACCCGAGTCAAATAATCCAGCAATTCCGCCATGATGTTCCTCCTAGTAAATTACGTTAAAAGGGAAGGCCGTCCCACAGCTCCAGGCCCTCGTCGGCATCCCAGTCGCCCACGGGCACCGCCTGCCAGCGCGCCACGTCGCAGGTCCCGTCGTCGTAGAGGACCACCGACACCGAAAGCTCCAGGCCCTCGGAAATGGGGCAGGTATAATCGGCGTGGAGGGCCTCCATGCCCCAGAAACCCACGCCATCCGGCTCCTCGCCGTTCAGAAGCCGCGCTAAGATCTCCTGTGCCGCGCAGTCAGCGGCGTAGTATTCCTCCACAGCCTGGGCCGAGGCCTGGCTGAGGCGCTCGTCAGCCCGGACCGTGGTCAGACTCAAAAGAGCGAACACCGTCAGGCACAGCACTCCGAACACCACCAGCAGCGACGCGCCGCCCACCGCAGGGGGAGAAAAACCGCCTTGATCCTTCTTATTCAACGGTGCTCAGCTCCTTCCACAGCCTGGCCGTCCGTCTCCTGCCAGGCGACGCTGATCCGGAACAGCTCCGTCCCCGCCGCCTCGTCCCGGACCCAGACCGACGCCTGCCCCAGACCGTCCGTACCGCTCTCCACCAGGGCCGCGCCCAGGGTGTAGCGCATGGTCCCCTGAGCCGGCGTCCAGTCAGCGGCATAGTCCGCCATCAGGTAGTCCGCACCGTACTGCTCTGTTCCCAGCAGCGCGGCCGCCGCCGCCATGTCACCGCCGCAGTGGCGGATGGTCTCCGCCGTGCTCTGGCACAGCACCACCGCCCGGTCCCGGTCCTCGCTGCCGCGGGACATCTGGTCGGACTTCACAAACGCCTGCATGCACAGCGCCGCCGCCAGGGCGAACACCAGCAGCATAATCATCTGCTCCATGAGCATCAGGGGTGCTTTGCTTCTCATGACGCCGTCACCTCCTCCGCCGCGCTGCGCAGGGACAGCGTCAGGGGCACCGCCTGCCCGTCCGCCGTAGTCAGGCACAGCCGGAGGAGGCCGTCCTCCAGCGAGGCTGCCAGGTCCTGCGCCGGCATGATCTCCTCCCCGGAGCCGGGGGCCAGCTCGTTGTCCGCCGCGGTGTACAGCTCCAGGAGGAAACCGTCCCACACATAGACATAGGTGACATAGTCCCCCTCCCGCAGCAGCAGCGCGTCACCGCCGCCGAAGTCAATGACCTCCACGCCCGCGGCCTTGTCGGCCTGCCGCACCCGGGCGGCCAGGTACTGTACACTGACCCGCCGGTCATAGGCCGCCCGGTCCCGGGCGGTAAGGCCGCGGTAGGTGTTGGCCCCTGTCAGCAGCACCGCCAGCAGGCACACGGCGAATACGCCGAACAGCAGCAAGGCCATCAGGCCTTCCAAATAATGTTTTCTCGGTTTTTTCGTCATTCCAAGAACCCCTACAAGCAAAGAATAGGGACCGCGCCGCGGGCGCGATCCCCTGCGCCCCCGGTCAAACGACCGGCAGGACGGTGATATCCGGCATCAGGTTCTGCGCTATGGCCATGTAGTGGATCACATACTGGCTTTCGTCCAGCTGCAGGCCGTAGCGGTCCCGCAAATACTGCAAATCCGGCGGGTACACGCCCTCAGAGGCGTAACAGGCCACACACGCGCGGCGCACCGCCTCCTCCACCTGGCGGAGCTGCTCATCCGCCTGTCCGGCGCTGAGATCGTCCACCGCCGTGGAAAAGCCGTACAGCACCGCCACCACCAGCAGCAGCGGCAGCACAGCCTTGAGCACTTGTTTCAAAATCCGCATAGGCTCACCCAATGGCGCTCATAATGTGCATCAGCGGCAGCATCACCGAGAGCAGGATCAGGCCCACCAGCACGGAGCAGACCAGCACCAGCGCCGGCTCCACCCGGCCCACCAGCTCCTCAATGGCGGCCTCGCTGTCCTCGGACAGATCGCGGGCGATCTTCTCCATCGCCTGGTCCGCTGAGCCGCTGCGCTGGCCCAGCTCCAGCAGCCGGCAGGCGCCGGCGGGCAGCAGCTGGCTCTCGCCCAGGGCCTCGTGGAGTGTCGTGCCCCTCTCCAGCCGCGCCGCGCACTCCCGACAGCGGGCCTGGGCGTGAGGCACGTCGGTGAGCAGGCTGGCGGAGATCTCCAGTGCCTTTTCCATCGGCAGGCCGCTGGCCATGCCCATGGAGAGCGCCTGGATGAGGCGGGCATTGTTCAGCCTGCGGGCGACGCCCCGGTCGCCCCGGCGGCCCTGCCACCCGGATACCAGCCGTCCGCGGAAGCTGTCGCTCCCGGCAAACAGTGCGCACAGCACCACCACCGCCGCCAGCAGCACCCACAGCACCGGCATCACCCGGTCCAGCCCGCGGCCCACGGCCAGCAGCCCGCCGGCCACACCGCTGAGGCGGCTGCCCAGGGAGATGTAGACGTCGTTGAAGATCGGCAGCACCTTTACCAGCAGCACGCCGATGACCACCAGCATCAACACCAGCATGATGGCGGGATAGAGCAGGGCGCTGCGGACCTGCCGGTCCAGGCGAGTCCGACGCTCGTAGTAGGTGGAGAGAGCGCTCAGCGCCTCCTCGGTCCGGCCGGTCTCCTCGCCGACCTCAATGAGGCCGCAGACGTAGGCGGGGAAATGCCCGCTCTCCCGCAGGCAGGCCGAGAGCGGCGCGCCGCCGTCGGCCTTCTCCGACATGCCGGCCAGCACATCCCGGTACGCAGCCTCCTGCCCCAGCAGGTCCAGCGCGTCGGCCACACTGACACCGGCGTGGAGCAGCAGCGACAGCTCCATCGTCAGCGCCGAGAGGGCACGGTTGGATAATAATTTCGCCATTGGGTTGATCGCCCCTTACTAAGTTAGTTAATAGAGGTACTTGACGGTGTAGTTGCTGCCATCGCCCACGTATTTCTGGATATCCTTGCTGTTTTTGCCGGAGGAGATGAAGGTGGGGTCCATCCGGTGCCAGGTGGTGCCGTCGAAGAAGATGGCGCCGTCGATCCAGCCGGACTCCTTGGTCCAAACGCTGACCCAGGCGTGGTACGCCTGCCCGGCGTAACCCACCACCAGCTTGCAGGGCACGCCCTGGCTGCGGAGCATGCCGGTCATCAGTGCGGCGTAGTCAAAGCAGATGCCGGTCTTGTTCGCCAGGACCGTATCCAGCACCGGCAGGTAGCCGGACTGGACCGTGGCGGCCTTCTGGCGGTCGTAGGTGATGTTGTTGACCACGAAGTTGTAGACCTTCTCCACCTTCTTGAGGGGATCGGTGACGCCATTGGTCAGCTCCTCGGCCTTCTTGATGGTATTGGCGGCGTTCTCATAGTTGACGTACTGATTCGGCCGCAGGAAGGGGGCGAACTCGTCCTTCAGGGCAACGTCAAAGGAGACGGAGAGGACCTCGGCGTACTTTTTGTCCACGGTATTCTCGAACACCGTAACCTTATACTTGGTGTTGCCGTCGGACAGAGGGAAGGTGGTCCACTGGTTGGCGGTCAGGTTGTAGGTGTAGGTGGTGGCCGCGGCCACCTGGACCTTCAGGCGCTTGTTGTTGGGCGAGGCGCACTGGACCATGACATAGCCGTCGGCGATGTTGGAGTAATCGATGGTGGCCTGATTGTTTTTCTGCGTCTTGGTGCCGGAGGCCACGGGCTTGAGAATCGTGGAGGTGGCGGGCAGGGGGGCGTCAGCCAGGGCCACGGCCTCGTCGTCCACCAGGGCCACTTCCACCAGCGGCGTGGCGTCAATGTACGGCTCCTCGCCGCTGGTTTCGGCGGCATCGTCCTCCTGCGGCGGTACAACCTCTGCGGTATCGTCCTCCTGTGGAGGCAACGTCTGGCTCTGCGGCGCGCAGGCAGTCAAAACCGTGGCCAGAACCAGGGCCAGGATAATCAGCAGCTTGCGAAGTTTCATAAAGCACAACCTCCCAGTTAGAAAATCAAAAATTAGGCTTGCCGGCATCTGCCGGCGGTGTGAAGGATTTCCAATCTCATTTTACCAAACTCCGCCGGCAATTACAAGAGGGATTTCCGCCGCGGCTCATGGTCAATCAGTAGATTTTTCGCTGGAAATCCGGCGCGTTCTTGTCGAAGTTACCCGTCATTCGGACGCAAAATCAAAGGCTAGATCGAAGGAGCGCAAAAAAGGCGCGCCCACGGGCGGGCGCGCCTTTTTCATGTATATCACGTCCGGCTGGTGCAGCCGGGAACCGCTTCCTCCCAGCGCTTGCGGAATTCGCTGCGGTCCTTCTTGTAGAGGGCCTCCACTTCCTTGGTATAGCCCAAGACGGTGCCGGGCAGCGTCTCATGGATGGCTGCCAGGAGCTGCTGTACGCCCTGCTCGCTGGAAGAGATTTCAAACTGCTTGCCGTCCATCGTCTTGAAGATTACCGCGTAGGTGGTGCCGGTCTTGACGCCGTTGCGGCGGTGCTCGGTGGTCTTCTGGTAAGCCCAGGCCACCTCCCACGGGCGCAGAAGGACCGGCTTGGCACCCTGCTGGAAGAACACGAACTCATTGCCCAGGCGCACGCCGCCGATGGGGGCAGTGCCGTTGTAGAACTGGTCCAGGCGCGCAAGCATAGCCGAGCCCTCGCCCATGGAGTCCAGCTTCTTCTGAAGCGGCTTCTGATAAGCGCCGCTCATGGCCCTGATCAGGGGGATGATGGCCCACAGCAGCAGCGCGATGGACGCGGCGAAAGCCGCCCAGACAGCCCAGGTGGGCGTGGCGCTGATGATCCCGCCGCCGCCCAGCCGGCCCACGTCGATGATGTAGGCGGGCATGATCTCGCGGGCCTCCTCGGCGGTCATGTCGGTGTCGACAATGAGATCGGGGATCAGCTGGTAGTAGTAGTATTCCTCCTCGCTGTCCATGGGGCGGATCATGCCGCTGATGTGCATCTCCGGCTGCGTGCTGATCTCGCCGGTGTAGTAGGCGTAGCAGTCGTCCATCATCTGGACCGCGTCGTCAACGTTGCTGCCGCCGTGGATGAACATGGCGATGTAATCGGTCTCGTTCAGGTCGATGAGGAACTGGCCGCCGGTGATGGTGCCGGTGGGGCGGTTGTTCCGGTACTGCTCCTCCTCGACGTACTGGGTATAAATAAAGTAGATGTCGTCACTGATATAAGCGCCGTCCAGGGTCTCTGGCGTCAGCTCGGCCAGGGTCTTGGGCGCGAGGGTCAGGAACACGTTCTGACACTGGAACAGCAGAAAAACTGCCACAGCAAGAATAATCAGCAGGATCGTTTGCACGCGGACGCTGCGCACGCTGGCCTTGCGCAGCTGGTTCATAAGCTCCATGAAAATCTCTCCCTTTCTCCTGATTTTTTGAATGTCCGCTCCGCGCAGTCGGAGCACGACTAGTATACACGATTTTTTCCAAATGCGCAAGCCCTTTATTCGCCGAATCGTTTTATTTTTTTACACCTACCGTTGTATACTACCCGGTATAATCAGAGCATAGGCAGGGGGCGTGGTCATGGACGATTTGGGTGCGAAAATCCGGAAGTACAGAGTGACGATGAAGCTGTCCCAGGCGGAGTTTGCCCAGCGCCTGGGGGTTACGGGCGCGGCGGTGTCGGCATATGAGAACGGCACGCGGCAGCCGTCCTACGACATCCTACTCCGGATCGCCAATGTATTGGGGGCCAGCGTGGACGAGCTGCTGGGCCGCAGCGGCCAGCACCGCCGGGTCATCGACGTGACAGAGCTGACCAGCGAGCAGATCCAGCTGCTGCAAAGGACTGCGGAGCAGTTTGCCGGCTATAACCGCCTGCGCCGCGGCCCCGGCGGCAAAAAGCCGCCGGACTCCCGCTGACGGGCGGCGCTCGGGACAAAAACCGCCTGCGCGGATTGCGCAGGCGGTCTTGCTGTTCTAGCCCTTGACGGCGCCGGCGGAAATGCCGGCGGTGAAGTATTTCTGGAAGATGATAAAGACGATCAGCATGGGAATGGCCGTGAAGGTGGCCGTGGCGTACTGGAGGCCGAAGTCGAAAAAGCTCTGGTCGGCGGTGCCGGTGCCGGTGGAGTTGATGACCCGGGCCAGGCCCACGACCACGGTGAGGCTCTTGTCGTCGTTGGTGGCCATGAGCAGCTGCCACAGGTAATTGTTCCACACATTGACATACGAGAGGATCGCCAGCGCGCCCAGCCCCGGCTTGGACAGGGGCAGGGCGTGCTTGAAGAAGAATCTCAGCCGGCCGCACCCGTCCAGCTCCGAGGCCTCCACAATGGCGTCTGGGATCTCGTCGTAGAAATTTTTCAGCAGGTACACACCCATGGGATAGACCACGCAGGGCAGGATGTAGCCCCAGTACGTCCCCTGCATCCCCGCGCCGTGGACGAAGCGGTACAGGGAGAGCACATAGATCTCAATGGGGATCAGCAGGCAGGCGATGTTGATGTTGAACAGCAGCCTCTTCCCCGGAAAGCGCAGCTTGGACAGCGCGTAGGCCGCCAGGGCGGACACCAGCAGGATACACAGCACCGTGATGGTGGTGATGAGGAAGCTGTTGAGCAGCCAGCGCCAGGCCGGATAGGACTCGAAGATCCGCTGGAAGTTCTTCAGCGTGAACCGGGAGGGGAACCAGTCCGGCGGCAGCTTGGTGATGTCGTTGGAGTACTTGACCGAGCCGGTAAACAGCCAGTACAGGGGGAAGATGGAGAACACGCACGCCACAATGACCCCTATATTGAGAATCAGGTCAAATTTGGACTGAAAAATCCGATGTCTGTGTCTGCGCATATCATTCCCTCCCCTTTCTTTCCGAGACGAACCGCAGAGAGATCAGCACCAGCGTCACAATGAACATCAGCACGCCCATGGCCGAGGCCAGGCCGGTATTGTAGTTCTCAAAGGCGTCCTGGTAGAGCCGGTACATCATGGTGCTGGTGGCGTAGTTGGGCCCGCCGGAGGTCAGCAGCTGAATGACCACGTAGACCTTCAGGACCAGGGAGGTCTCGGTGATAAAGACCAGCATGGTGGTGGGCTTGGACAGGGGGATGAGAATGTAGCGGAACAGATGCCAGCGCCCGCCGCCGTCGATCTTGCAGGCGTCTACCAGGTCCTTGCTGATGCCGATCATCTGCGCCAGATAGAGCAGGACGCACTGCCCTATATTGACGATGATCAGCACGATCATCACGATGATCCTGGCTGACGTGGCCCCCGCCAGCAGGTCCACGGTCCCCAGGCCCAGGAGATTGGCGAAATACTTGATAAGGCCGCTCTGGGAGTTCAGCATGAACCGCCAGATCGTGGACATGACCACCATGGACACAATGGTGGGAACATACAGGCACACGCGGACCGTGGAGACGTAGACCGGGTGCTTGTCGAAGATGCTGCCCGCGATGAACAGCGACAGCAGGATCAGCAGCGGCACCACCACCACCACGAACAGCAGCGTATTGCCGATGGCCTTGACGTAGTTGGGGTCGGTGAAGATTTGGAGGTAGTTGTCCAGCCCCACAAAGACCGTTTTTCCGCCCCACTTGGTGTTGTACAGGCTGCGCACAAACTGATTGCAGATGGGGTAGACCATGAATACCGCGCCCAGGATCACAAACGGCGCGACAAAGCCGTAGGCCTGCAGGGCCTCCTTGATCGCTCTTCCTCGTTTCTTGCTCATTCTGTGGGATCGCCTCCTTCAGCGGTGAGGTAGGAAGACCCTGCCCAGGGCTGCCCGGGCAGGGTCTTCTGAGAATTCTGCCTTTAGTTCAGAATCACGGAGTTGTCGATGTACTCCTGGATAGAGCCGTTGGCCTGGTTCATATAGTCGGTCATGGCCTGCTTGGCGTCCTTCTCGCCGCCGAAGAAGGCCTGCAACTCCGGGAAGAGCATGCTCCTGGTGGATACATAGCCGGAGACGTTGCCGTGGAAGTTCAGGATGTGCTCGGCGTCCACCAGCTTGCTGTAGGACTCAAACATGGGGTTGGCGGCGATGATGTCCGGGTCCTCGGCGATCTCGGGGTAGGATGAGACCGCCAGGCTCAGGTTGGTCAGGGCCTGCTGATCCTGGGAGAGCCACTTGAGGAACTCCCTGGTCACGGTAATCTGGTCCTGGTTGCCGGTGTCGAACATGTTCAGGGCGTAGACGTAGTTGCCCACGCGGTAGTCGCTGCCGCCATAGGGGAACGCAGCCAGGCGGATGTCAAAGGCATCGATGTCGCCGGCCTCCATCTGGTTCTTGTAATCGACGTAGTTGCTGTAATAGCCGTAGCTGAAGCAGGTCTGGCCGTTGCAGAACTCGGCGGGGATGGTGTTGTTGGACTGGCTGACGATATTGGAGTTGGTGTAGCCCGCGTCGTGCCAGGCGGCCATCCTGTCCAGCGCCGCCACGACCTTCGCGTCGTCGCCGGCCTGGCTGTGGCCGTCCGCGCTCCACAGGGAACCGCCCTGGGAGGAGAGGAAGAGCACGTTGGTGGTGTCGGCCTGGTTGTCGGCCGCGAACAGGGGCAGGCAGTACTGGTCGCCGGACATGCTGGCGCTGACGCCGGCCAGGATCTCCTCAAACTCGTCCATGGTCCACACGGACATCTCGTCCGGGTTCTCCCCGACGTACTTCTCCAGGCCCGCGGCCTTGAGCATATCGGCGTTGTAGATCATGGTCCAGTAGTTGGAATACAGCGGGAACGCGAAGCTCCGGCCGCCCAGCTTGGTCTCCTCGTAGACGCTGGGGTACATCTGGTCCTTCACCGGCTCCACCACGTCGCTGATGTCCAGCACGTAGCCCTGGTGGCACCAGTCGGTGGCGGTGAACCACGCGAAGAGGGCCAGATCCGGCAGACTGTTGGACTCGATGGCGGCAGCCACCTTGGTCGCGCGGTCGGCGCCGGCGAAGGCCTCGATGGAGATGGCGTAGTTGTGATCCTTGTACTTCTCGTCCGCGGCGAAGCGGGCAAACTCGGCCTCCCAGACGGCGGGGTCGATGGACTGGTCGGTCCAGAAGTTCACGGTCACGTTGGAGGGCAGGCCGTCCCCGGCGTCGCCGGAATCGTCATTGGAGGCGGCGGGCGCGCCGCCGGCATTGTCGGACTGCGCCGGCGTATCGGTGCCGGCGTTCCCCTCGTCCGAGGCGCACGCAGCCAGCGCGAAGGTCAGGCACAGCGCCAGCAGAAGGGCAAAGATGCGGTTCCACGTTTTCATAAGCAATTCTCCTTTTCCATATTTCGTGCAAAATCCGGCCCCGCGGCCCCTGCGAATCCGGCGGCGTGTCTGCGGTCCATGCCGTTCGTCACAAAAACCGGCATAGAAAATTGTGCATATTTGCCACTAAACCCGGGGCGAGACCTTTTACATATGGCTATTTTATCATATGGAAAGCGGGAGTGTAAATGATTCTAAAACGCAGATAATGCTAAAATCCGCTTGTTCCGTACATCTTTGGAGCCTCCGGAGCGGATGCCAAATCCCGGTATTCCTGGGGGGACATCCCCACCACCTGGCGGAACTGCTTGTAGAAATGCTCGTAGGAGCTGTAGCCGCACTGGCCGGCGATGGCGCGCATTTTGGCGCTGGAGCGGCGGATGAGGCCCTTGGCCCGGGAGATGCGCGCGTCGCGGAGCATCTCGGTGAAGGTCCGGCCCAGGGTGCTGTTGAGGATGCGCTGGAGGTTGCCCACGCTCATGTGAATCACGCCGGCCAGGTCGTTGATGGTAAACTGATAGCCGCAGTTGCGGTTGATGTAGTCCACCACCTGCATGGCCAGCAGCTGGCGGGAGATATCGCTGTTCCAGTCCTGCCCGTCGGACGCCCGGAAGGCGAAGTCCGGGGCCTCCCGGGAGAACAGCTCGACGAGGCTGATGAACAGGGCCTTGCAGCACGCGCCCACCTTCTCGCGGTAGTATGGCCCCCGCCGCCGGTGCTCGCGGTAGGCGGCCAGCAGCAGCCGGCAGATATCCCCGGTCATCTCCCGGTAGATGCCCCGGGTCCCGCCGCGGGTAGCCGCCTGCAAAAACCGCTGCACCTCCGGCTCGCCCTGGCTGTGGAGGATGAAGCCCATGCTGTAGGTTACGTTGGACTCCAGATGGACGTTGGTGGCGTGGCTGATGCCCGGCGGGATCAGGATGGCCATGGGCGCGGTGAAGGGGAGCTGCCGCTGGTCGAGGATAAAGGTGCTGGTGCCCTCGGTCAGAAAAAGCAGCTCATAGGCGCTGTGGCGGTGCTCGAAGGGATTGTGGGGATTATCCGGCTGGGCCACCATCATGGGCGCGAACACGAAGGACGCCTGGTCGATCTCCGTTTTATAGACCTCAAACGCGTAGGAGGGAAAGTCCGGAAACAACTCGTCAAGCATCGTCTGACCCCCTTTTCAGCCCTCTGTGATTTTCAGTATAGCCGTTCTGGGTTTTCGTGTCAATTCCTTTTCTTTTTTCCAAAAGGGCGCGGAATGGGCGCTTTTCGCAAAAAATCCCCCGCCGCCGGCGGGGGAAACACACGCTGCATCAGTTGGCGCCGCCGTCCTTCAGGCGCGGCTTGTACTGCTCCTCTCCGGTTTCTGTGAACAGGAGGAAATCATTGATCTTCTTTTCAGCCCGGCCCGTCGGCGCGAAGTCCTGGAAGAAATCTTGCGATTCCGTTATATTCATAGCTGAACGCTCCTTCCATTTGAATGCCTTGTATGATCCCAATTCCCCCTGGTGCTGCAACGGGAATTCCGCAGGACCCGCCGCGGCCAGTTGTCGTAGACTGGCGGCTTCGGGTAGATGTTGCGAGAATTATCAATATACTTTGCTTTTCTTTTGTGAAATAATACGGCTAGGAATTCACCAACGAGGAGGTTTGACTATCATGGAACAAGCGTATCACCCGGAGTGGAACGTCATGGACCTGTTCCGGCTGGACGGCAAGTGGGCGCTCGTCACCGGCGGCGCGCGCAACCTGGGCTTCGACATGGCCCTGGCGCTGGCGGAGGCCGGGGCCAACGTGGTCGTGACCAGCCGCACCGCCGAAAGCGCAGAAAAGTCCGCGGCCCTCATCGCCGAGTATACCGGCCGGCGGGCCATGGGCCGGGCGCTGGACGTCCGGGACGAGGCGGCGGTGCGCGCTCTGGTGGACGGGATCCTGACCGAGACCGGGCGCATCGATATCCTCATCAACAACGCCGGCAACGTCACCAGCACGCCCGAGAGCGCGCCGATGCACAAGCGCCCCCTGGAGCTGTGGCAGGAGGTCATCGACACCAACCTCACCGGCTCCTTCCTGTGCGCCAAGCACGTCACCGACGCTTACATGATCCCCCATAAAACCGGCGTCATCATCAACCTCGGCTCCACCGCCGGCATCATCGGCAAGGACCGCCGCGTCTACGAGGGCACGCCCATGGGCGGCGCCACCATCGACTACCACGCGGCCAAGGGCGGCGTCATCAACATGACCCGGGACATGGCCGCCTACCTGGCCCCCTACAACATCCGCGTCAACTGCATCAGCCCCGGCGGCTTCTTCCGCAATCAGCCGGAGGCGTTCGTAAAAGCCTACAGCGAGACCTTCCCCATGGGCCGCATGGGCCAGGACGGCAAGGAGATGAAGGGCGCGGCGGTGTACCTGGCCTCCGAGGCGTCCTCCTTCGTCACCGGCCACAATCTGGTGGTGGACGGCGGCCTGACCATCTGGTAGAATAGGAGAGGCGCAGTGATGCAAGACTGGAAACAGCAGTCCATCCTTCTGGCCGGCCTCGGCTCCATCGGCCAGCGGCACCTGCGGGCCCTATTGGCCCTGGGCGTGACGGACATCCGGGCCTTCGACCCCTCGGAGGCCCAGCGGGAGAGGGCAAAGGCCCTCTATCCGGCGCTCCGGCTGGAGCCCTCCTACGAGGCGGGCCTGGCCGGCCGCCCCGCGGCGGTCTATATCCTGACGCCGCCGAAAATGCACATCCCCATGGCCCTCCAGGCGCTGGAGAGCGGCTGTCATGTGTTCTCGGAAAAGCCCCTTTCGGACACCCTGGACGGTGTGGACGCCCTCCAGACCAAACTGGCCGAAACGGGAAGGACCATGGCCGTGGGCCTGTGCTTCCGCTACCACGCGGGCATCAGGAAGGCTCGGGCCCTGCTGGACGCTGGGGCCGTGGGCCGCCTGGTCTCGGTGCGCTCGCTGATGGGCGAGCACTTCCCAACGGTGCGGCCGGATTACAAGACCCTCTTCTCCGCCAAATACTCCGGCGCGTTCGACCTGATGCACGACCTAGACCTGGCCATGTGGTTCGCAGGCCTGCCGGTCCGGGAGCTGCACGCCGTCTACGGCGCCTACAGCGACATCGGCATTGAGGCTCCGGACGTGGCGGAGATCCTCATCGGCTTCGAGGGGCGCTGCACCGCCACGGTGCACCTGGACTTCTTTCAGCAGCCGCGCCGCCGCCAGGTGGAGCTGCTGGGCACTGAGGGGTGCATCCTGGTGGATTTCTCCGCCTGGGACACCTGCACGGTTCGGGTCTACCGGGCCGGAAGCGGCGCATGGGAGGTGGAAACCCTCGCCACCGACCGGGACGATATGTTCCGGGACGAGAGCCGTGCCTTCCTGACCCGGATCGCCGGCAGTCCGGAGGCGGCGGTCTGCGGCGTGGAGGACGCGCTGCTGTCGCTGCGGGCGCTGCACCAAATACAACGCACCTGAAAAGAGAAAAAAGTCCGCCGCGATCCTCCGCGGCGCGGAAAGGTTAGATGATTCAACATGAAAAAAGTGACGAAGGGTACCCTGGGCGGCATCATTCCGCCCATCATCACGCCGCTGACCCGGGAGGGGACGCTGGACGAGGCCGGCCTCCGCCGGGTGGTGGACCACTGCATCGCCGGCGGCGTCTCGGGCGTATTTGCCATGGGCTCCACCGGCGAGGCCATGCGCACCAGCCGCCAGGTCTGGCGGGACACCCTGCGGGTGACGCTGGACCAGACGGCGGGGCGCGTACCGGTGTTCTGCGGCATCGTGGACACCACCACCGAGCGGGCGCTGGAAAACGCCAAGGAGGCCGAGCAGCTGGGGGCGGAATATCTGGTCGCCACGTCCCCCTTCTACATCCAAAACACCTGCCAGGGGGAGATCCTGCGCCACTATGAGAAGCTGGCTGCCTCCATCGGGCAGAAGCTGGTGGTCTACAACATCCCCGGCATGACCAACACCTGCATCGCCCCGGAGACCATCGCGGAGCTGGCAAAGATCGACAACGTGGTGGCCTTCAAGGACAGCTCCGCCGACTGGGAGCACTTCCAGCGCTGCCTGTACCTGCTGGAGGGCGCGTCCCTGAGCATTTTCAACGGCGCGGAGGAGCTGTGCGCCGCCGCCATGGTCTTTGGCGCGGACGGCTGCGTGCCGGGGCTGGGCTGCGTGTTCCCCAAGGTGTTTGTGGAGATGTACAAGGCGGCCCAGGCCGGCGACGTGGCCGGGGCCAGCGCCCTGCAGCGCAAGGTGTGGCACGTCCGGAAGTCCCTGTCGGCGGGCAAGTCGTGGCTGAGCGCCATGAAGTACCTGGGCTGTCACCTGCACCTGAGTGGGACGGACCAGGCCAGCTTCCCCATTGAGCCGCTGACCGACGCCGAAAAGGCCCGGATCGACCGGCTCGTCCAGGAGTCCGGCGTGCTGGACTGACGCGTCATTATTAAATAGGCAGAAAACCGCGCGCATCCGAGGATGCGCGCGGTTTTTGCCGCGGTATCTTCAGTTTTCGGCCTCCCTGGCCCAGCCGTAGGCGCAGCGGACGGCCTTTTGCCAGCCGCGGCAGCGGGCGGCGCGTTCGGCCTCGGTGATGGCGGGAAGGAATGTGCGGTCGATGGCCCAGTTTTGGCGGACCTCCTCCTGGCTGGCCCAGCAGCCCGCCGCCAGGCCCGCCAGGTACGCCGCGCCCATGGCCGTGGTCTCCACACACATGGGCCGCTCCACCGGTGCGCCGCTGATGTCGGCCTGCATCTGCAGGAGCAGGTTGTTGGCGCTGGCGCCGCCGTCCACCTTCAGTGACGACAGGGCCACGCCCGAGTCGGCCCGCATGGCCTGGAGCACGTCGTTGACCTGGTAGGCCATGGATTCCAGGGTGGCGCGGATGATGTGGTACTGATTGACGCCGCGGGTCAGGCCCACCACGGCCCCCCGGGCATAGGGGTCCCAGTGGGGCGCGCCCAGGCCGGTGAAGGCGGGGACCACATAGCAGCCGCCGGTATCGGGCACCTTGCGGGCCATGTACTCCGACTCCCGGGCGGAGTCGATCAGGCGCAGCTGGTCCCGCAGCCACTGCACCGAAGCACCGGCGGCAAAGATGGAGCCCTCCAGAGCGTAAGAGACCTTTCCCCCCAACCCCCAGGCGATGGTGGACACCAGGCCGTTCCGGGAGCGCACCGGCTTTTCGCCGGTGTTCATCAGCAGAAAGCATCCGGTGCCGTAGGTATTCTTGGCCTCGCCGGGGGCAAAGCAGGTCTGACCGAACAGCGCCGCCTGCTGGTCGCCCGCCGCGCCGGCGATGGGGATGGGACCGCCGAAGAACCGCGGGTCCGCCTCACCGTAGACGCAGCTGGAGGGCCGCGCCTCGGGCAGCATGGCCCGGGGGATGCGCAGCTCGGCGAGAATCTCCGGGTCCCATTCCAGGGTGTGGATGTTGAAGAGCATGGTGCGCGCGGCGTTGGAATAGTCGGTGACATGGACGCGCCCCCGGGTCAGCTTCCAGATCAGCCAGGTGTCCACAGTGCCGAACAGCAGCTCCCCCCGCTCCGCCCGCGCCCGCGCGCCCTCGACGTGGTCCAGCAGCCACTGAAGCTTGGTGGCGGAAAAATAGGCGTCGATGACCAGGCCCGTTCTGGCGCAGAAGAGATCCACGAGGCCCCGCTCCTTCAGCGCGTCGCAGGCCGCTGCGGTGCGGCGGCACTGCCAGACGATGGCGCGGTGGATGGGCTCACCGGTCCGCTTGTCCCAGACAATGGTGGTCTCCCGCTGGTTGGCGATGCCCACGGCGGCGATGTCCGCGGCGGTGACACCCAGATTTTTGACAGCCTCCTGGGCGGCCGCCAGCTGGGTGGACCAGATCTCCTCCGCGTCGTGCTCCACCCAGCCGGGCTGGGGGAAAAACTGGGTGAACTCCTTCTGGGCGACGCTGCACATCTCGCCCCGCCGGTTGAACAGAATGCACCGGCTGCTGGTGGTGCCGGCGTCCAGCGCCATGATATATTTTGCCATCGTCGTTCCCTCCTGCGTATCCTGAAAAAGCGCGCCGCGCGTCCGCGCGGATATACTTATCTTAGCATATCCGGCCCGGCGGCGCAATCCTCCCGGCGGTCCCGGCGGAAATTCCATGATTTCCACAAAACCGGCCGGCCGAAACCGGCAGTTTGCCGCCGCGGGGGCGGGCCGGACATTACATATACCGCCGTGGAGGGCAGCCTGCATCCCGCCGGCAAAAAGGAGACAGCACGCTGACGGTCCAGGGACCGGCGGTGCGCGGCACGGTTGGGGAAGCTGCCGTTGTGGAGGTCACGGCGGAGACGCGGAACGGAACGACTGCGGTGCGGCAGTCAATGCGCGCACAAAACGCGATTGCGCAACATGAGGACGAGTCGTGGCGGAATAAGATACAGCATGGAGGTGAGCAAAATGCTCTCAGCAGCAGCATGGCTGATGCTCAGCAGTATGCTGCACTCCCTGCGGCTCTCCGGGGCGGGCGGATCGTTCCCCAAACCCCTCCGGGCGCAGGAGGAGCGGCATTACCTGGAGCTGGCGGCCCAGGGGGATTTGGAGGCGCGCAATATCCTGATCGAGCGCAACCTCCGCCTGGTGGCGCACATTATGAAAAAATACTACACCCAGTCCGCCGATCAGGAGGACCTGATCTCCATTGGGACCATCGGCCTCATTAAGGGGATCTCCACCTTTGACGGTACCAAGGGGGCGCGGCTGGCGACCTACGCGGCGCGGTGCGTGGAGAACGAGATCCTGATGTACTTCCGCAGCCAGAGGAAGTCCAGCTCGGACGTGTCCCTCTCGGAGTGCATCGAGACGGGAAAGGACGGCAACGCGCTGTCGCTGATGGACGTGATCTGCTCCGACGAGGACCTGTTTGATGATCTCAGCACGCGTGAGACATACCAGCGCCTCCACGAGGCCATGGACACCGTCCTGACCGACCGGGAAAGGCGCATCCTCCGGCTTCGCTACGGCCTCGGCGGCCACCCGCCCAAAACTCAGCGCGAGATCGCCGACCAATGCGGCATCAGCCGGTCGTATGTATCCCGCCGCGCTTAATGTAAACGATGCTCGGAAAGCCTTGCAGTGCAATGGCTTGTCCGGGCATCTGGGATTTTTAGGTAGCGCCGTGGTTATTATAAGTGGTGGGAAATATTATATAGAGCTAGGCGGCCATTCATCTTACTATTTAAACACGGAGGACAAATTTCTCTACATTTGATTTATTCACTGATTCCTCTACAGATA
>JAAWBZ010000195.1 GCA_022792945.1 Oscillospiraceae bacterium
CCTGCTTTCCGGGATTTCATCTTCTGGTATGGCAAGGTATTTCCGAATGGTTGTGGGGCATGAATGCATCAATAGTGCAATATCGGATACGGTCAGCCCTTCTTTCCTTTTTTGATGGGCAAAGCGGATCCGCAGTGGACGGTTTGCCGTGTTATACAGGGCTTTCCTCTCTTCTGAAACCTCCTCCGTCAATGGGATTTCTATCCTGGCAGGAAATTCCCGGACCATATATTTATTTATGGCTTCTGAAAGGCCTTTTATCAAATGGAAGCGTTCGCTCACCTGGACTGCATCAGGGTGTGAGCCCTTTGCTGCCGATGAGTAAGTGGCGGCCCCATCCCTTGATATGACCTGGATATTAGGAAATGTCGCAAGCCAGTTGGTGACATCAGCGGTTTCCCTGGAAGGGATCAGGTCAATGATCCGATGGCTCTCAAGGTCGATCATGACCGTTCCATAAGAGAACCTTTTCCTGAGCGCAAAATCATCCACACAAACTTTTGTAATAGAAGACTTATCCACAATTGCCGGCATTTTTTTTAAGCAGGCTGCAAATACTGCTTTTACATACTGTGATATGTCCACTTTTTAAAAGCTTTGACGCGTTCAGGGAACTTAATTGTGCTGAAGTATGGAGGATATTTTTGACCAGACGGTCTGTCTTTTGGGCCTTTGGCGCTGCAAAAGGATGTACCTCGGCAAATGTCGTATGCTGGCACTGTGGGTTATCACAAAACATCTTCCGTGTAGTTACTAATAAAATAACCTTTTTCTCCTGGATCGGAAGATCCTGAATTTCCCTTTCATATACAGAATGGGTGCGCATGGACTTTGAACCGCAGAACGGGCAGGCCAGCTCTTTTCTGCTGGATTGGATATGGAAAATAATGGCCTTGTCCTTCATCTGATATTGCACTAATTCATAATCTTTGTGAAGAAGTTTGATAAATTCATCCATATAGCCACGTCCTTTTCTATCATCATTAGTTATATTATATGACTTTTGGAAAATAAAATCAACTAAGTTTGGAAAGA
>JAAWBZ010000155.1 GCA_022792945.1 Oscillospiraceae bacterium
ACAAAAATTGTATGCTGGACCGAAATTGCTTTCTGGTAAACCACGCCGCCGCTCTGCTGGCCGTCTATAACGGAGAACGGCGCGGCGGGACGGCGGCAACTTTACGATACGCTCAGAAGATGGGCCGGGAGATCATCGTGATTGACCCCATTACCCGGTTAATCTCTCGTGGTGATATTGTGCCGGGAACGGCACACTCCTGACGGGGCGCGGCTGTGCCCCGTTCTTCCTGCGCGGATGTGCAGGAATGAGCGACCGTAGTGAGCGGAAAAGCCACGCCGTCAGGCGTGTTCGACCGGACGCAAAGCGGACGGTCCAGGGCTTGGGGGAACCCCAACAAGCTGCAAGGGAATATCGAAAACGATATTCCCTTGCCCTGCTTGCCTACGTTTGCGAGACGTTCTGCGCTCTAAACCTCCGCTTCTCCCTGCGGAGTTTGGTCTTTGCCTTGCATTGGGAGAGATGTAGGACTATACTATGAATTAGATTTGGCAAATGAGGTTTTGCAAATGTACGATGTAATTGTTGTCGGTGCTGGCCCTGCCGGAAGTACCGCCGCAAAGGTACTGGCTGAAAGAGGGCTTCACGTCCTGCTGGTAGAACGGCACAAACTCCCTCGCTATAAATCTTGCTCCGGCGTCCTGATCCAGAAAACAATGGACTTGGTGCGGCGCTACTATGGACAGGATGTGCCGCTGTCCGCAACGTGTACCCCGGTGGAAAATCGAGGCATGATCTTCACGGACGATAAGGGCCGGGATTTCATCACAACTTTTCAGACATTCAACCAGGGAACGATCCAGTTAGACCCGCATTACTTCTACGCTTACTTACAGCCGGAGCTGTCCGAGTATGACGCATGGTTCAACGTGAAAGATGAAATGTTGGTGCTGGGAGTTTCGGTCAAGGATACCAGCAAAATTGAGCATTTCTATCAGCGGTTTATCTCTTACATGGAGAAACACCACAGCTTGCAGATCAGTCAGCAGGTCAAGGCAGAAAAATGGCTGATGCCTCATATCCGGCCCGGTTGCCTCGTCACCTATGGACAGGGCCGGGTGCTGTTCGCCGGTGAGATTGCCGGTTTCCTCAATCCGATGGGCGAGGGGATTTCCGCTGGGATGGAGAGCGGCTACTGCGTGGCCCAGGCCATAGCAAATCACTTTGACGCTTTGGATATGATTTATGCAGACTACCAGCGAGACACCCAGCAGCTAAAGTCCTACATGGAACGCCAATGGAACTTTGTGGGGAGGATGGCTGGCACATTTTCGGAAATGATTTTATAACTATGCCATACCTAAATTACCAGGGGGTGTTGCAATGAATCAAAGGATTCTCGTTATTGAGGACGATCCTATCATACGGGCAGAGCTTATCACACTTTTAGAAGGGAATGATTACGAAGCATTAGGGGTCACAGACTTTACTGCCGTTGTCCAAACAGTCAGAGCCTTTCAGCCACATTTGATTTTGCTGGATATAAAGCTGCCGCAAACAAACGGCTTTACCATCTGTTCGCAGATACGCAGTTTTTCCAATGTGCCGATTATCTTTGTGACAAGCTGCACCACAGATATGGACGAGCTGAACAGTATTATGTTGGGCGGCGATGCCTTTATCACAAAGCCCTATAATACGGCAATTCTGTTGGCAAGAATCGCGTCCCTGTTGAAACGTGCCTATCCCGCAGAGGCGCAGACCAGCTTAACATATCAGGGAGCCATATTGCACCTGGACAGCAGCAAGATCGAGTATACGGGACAGCAGGCTGATTTGACGAAGAATGAACTGAAAATTTTGTGCTATCTTTTCAAACACGCAGGAGTGATCTGCGCCCGTGCCGACATGGTAGAATACCTATGGGATAATCAGGTTTATATAGATGATAATGCTTTGAGCGTCAACATAAATCGTATCCGTGAGAAGCTGGCGTCCATTGGTCTGACGGATTTTATCAAGACGAAGCACCGGCAGGGGTACACACTATGAATGGCAAGGCATATTGGAAACAGCAGCTCCCGCTTTTGTTCCTGCATTTTCTCTGCATGATTGTGCTGACACTGTTCCTGCGGGTGAGTGGAAACAGCTTTGATAGCATCGCTCTCATTTTAACGGTTTGGCTCGTTGTTTTAGCTGGCTATCTGTGGAAGTCCTACCGTGACCGCAAAGCGATCTTGGACGAACTACTGCGTATAGCGGAACAATTAGACGAGCGATACCTGATTGCCGAGGTCATGGACAAGCCAGAGCGGGCTGACGATCAGGTCTACTATCAGATTTTGAAAATGGCCGGGAAATCCATGCTGGAGCAGATCGGTGTGGTCAAGCGGGAACGCACCGAATACAAAGACCATATTGAACAGTGGGTGCATGAGATTAAGACGCCCATCACCGCCATGAAGCTCCTTTGCGAAAATTATCGTTCCGACCTTACAAAAGAACTGTTGGTGGAGCTTGAAAAAACAAATCGTTTTACGGAGCAGGCTCTTTACTACGCCCGGAGCGAACATACGGAAAAGGACTATTCTGTACGGGAAATTCGTCTGTTTGATGTTGTCCATCAGGCAATCGCAGAGAACAAATATATGCTCCTGCAAAATGGCGTCAATATTGAATTACAGGAAACAGATGATGCTGTCTATTCCGATGAAAAATGGATATGCTTTATTCTCAACCAGCTTATTGTCAATTCAGTCAAGTATCGGGGGCCTCAGCCGGAAATCAAATTCTACACTGTGCGGCGGGGGAATGATATAGTCTTATGTGTGCAGGACAATGGTATCGGCATTGACAGCAGCGATCTCCCTCGCATTTTTGAAAAGGGCTTCACCGGCAAGAACGGCAGAAGTGCCGCTCAGGACGCAACCGGCATCGGCCTTTATCTGTGTAAGCGGCTATGCGATAAGCTGGACATTGAGCTGTGCGCCGATTCCGCAGGGCAAGGCACAACGATTCAGCTTTCCTTTCACGTCAATGACTTTATTCATCAGGTGCAGGGCTGACCGGCCCTGCACTTCTTACAATTCTGTAAGAGTTTTGTAAGAAAACTTGATACAAATGGGAGCCGGTTTCGTTTACAATGGCTGTGGAGGTGAACCCAATGAATGAAATTTTGAAGCTGGATCATATCCAGAAATTCTACGGAAACCAGGGAAACATCACGAAAGCAATCAATGACATCAGCTTTTCGGTTAGCGAGGGTGAGTTTGTCGGCATCATGGGCGCGTCCGGCTCGGGCAAGACAACGCTGCTGAACTGCATCTCCACGATTGATACAGTCAGCGCAGGCCACATCTACTTGGACGGAACCGATGTAACGGAGATCAAGGAAAAGGCATTGGCCCGGTTCCGCAGGGAAAACCTCGGCTTTGTCTTTCAGGACTTTAATCTCCTGGACACGCTGACGGTTTCCGAAAATATTGCGCTGGCCCTGACGATCAACAATGTGCCAGTGGAGCAGATTGACGGAAAAGTGCGGGAGATGGCAGGGAGCCTCAATATCACGGATATTCTGGACAAATATCCCTATCAGGTGTCTGGCGGTCAAAAGCAGCGTTGCGCTTGTGCCAGGGCCATCATCAATCGGCCCAAACTAATCCTGGCCGATGAACCCACCGGGGCCTTGGACAGCCATTCGTCCCAAATGCTCCTTAGCACCATGCAGAGCATCAACGAGCAGTTGGGGGCCACGATTCTGATGGTAACACATGACGCTTTCTCTGCAAGTTACGCCAACCGTATCCTGTTCCTGCGGGATGGGGTGATCTTTACCGAAATTTTGAAGGGCCAGGATTCCCGTAAAGCATTTTTTGAAAAGATACTGGACGTTCTCACCATGATGGGGGGAGGACAGACGGATGTACGCTAAATTGTTCCGAAGTAACATTAAAAAGGCATTGAAGGACTATGTGATTTATTTCTTCACCTTGGTGATCAGCAGTACCCTGTTCTTTGCCTTCCTCTCCTTAACGAGCCGGTATAATGACATTTTGGGCGGGAACGGAAACTATTCCCTCGCTCTATTCCAAAACACGATCCGATACGCAGTATTGGCAATTTCAATCATCTTTGTGGCTCTGATCCGCTATATCAACAATTATATGCTGAAACAGCGCAGCCGGGAATTTTCCGTCTATATGATCCTCGGCATGGAACAGCGCACCGTTGCAAGGAACTTCTTTGGTGAAACCTTTGTGTTCGGTATGGCGGCTGTACTCACCGGCTGCATTGTTGGAACGATACTGTCAGGGATGATGACAACATTCGTCATGCGGACAATCACATCTGCGGCCTCATTTCGTTTAGGATTTTACCCGGACACGATACTTGCAACTCTGCTATTCTTTGGGGCTGTCTTTGTGCTGGTGGGAATGTGGAATGTTCGCAGGATATATAAGATTAAACTCATAGACCTGATGAATGAAAAGAAAACCAACGAGGGCCAGAAAAAGAAAAAGCGGCATTATTTTGTTTCACTTGTAATCGCTATTGTATGCTTTGCCATCACGGGTGTGGTGCTCTATAACTTCACCAATGTCAACGGCATTTATGCTGGAAGCATCCCCGATGAAATCAGTAACCGCTATCAGGCGGTTGCCATTGTAGCTGCCATTATGGGCATATTTTCCCTATATAATGCAGTTGCGTTTCTCATTACCGTAGTCCGGCGGAAAAAGAGATGGAAAAACCACAATATCAATTCTGTCCTGCTCGGTAATCTTTTTCAAAAGGTATCCTCAACCTCAAAGATACTGTCCATCTCAACGCTGGCAATCACAATTTCTCTTGTAGCGTTCGTTATCCTGCCAATGCTTGCGGAGATCACCACCGGCTATCTGGAATATCGTATGCCTTATGACGTTATGATCTACAACACCTATATGTATATTGATGAGATAGACGATATTCCGCAGATCGACTTCTCATTTGCGGGAGAAATTCTGCAAAAGCATGGCATCACCGTGTCGGAAGATGTATCTCAACGGAGCTACTTTGTGTGGGAACGTGACTTTAACACGGTTGATACCAGAGAATATTGGCGTGACTTGCCAAGACTGGCCATGAGCATTTCCGATTACAATGATATGCGGAGAATGGCTGGAATGGAGCCAGTGCAGTTGGCCGAAAACGAGTTTTTCATGCACCTTGACTATGAGATGGACGAGGAAAGCGTTGCATACAGCATCGGAGGTGGACAGCGAACAATTCAGTTGGACGATGGAACGCTTCTTAATCTGGCGGAAACGGCAATTTATAACGATCCACTGGGAAAGTATCTATTCAACAGCGGTGACTCTATTCTTGTGTTCCCGGATTCTGTGTGCGAAAACCTTCACCTTGCACGAACCTGTTATTACGCAAATACAGAAACAGTCATTCCATATAATCTTTGCGATACGATCAGGGATGAAATTGCAGTTTCTTTCCAGAATGATTATTCTTATTTGTTTGACAAATACGAGACTAAGTATCAGTCTGACAGACACTATTCCAGCTTTATTGATCCGATTCGCTTTCGGACGCAGGAAAGCAATGATGTGGCGTTGACCACAACCAGCGTCCGGCTGCTTGGCATCTATTCCGGGATTATCTTCTTCATCATCTGCATGACCGTTCTGGCCCTGCACCTCACAACAGATTCTATCGACCACCATGCGCAGTATAGAATTTTGTATCAGATGGGAACAGACCGGGATGATATTGTAAAGATGGTAAGCAGACAAAGCCTGTGTTACTTCTTTACCCCATGCCTTGTTGCGTTTATTATTGCTCTGCTGGTGATTTATTCCTTTATTGTTCGGTATGGACACAAGGTATTCACCTATATGAGCAGTATCGGCTTCCAGTTTGGCGTGTTGATTCCCAGCCTATTGGTGGTATTGATCCTGGCCTGCTACTATGGGGCAACGATTTATACGATAAAAAGGGCATTAGCTAACACGCTAAATAGCATTGCATAATTTTCCATAACGAATCTGCTGACAGCGGGCTAATTCAATATAAACGGGCATAGCCACTGGTGGCGGCTGTGCCCGCTTATGTTTGAACGGCTTATTCAAAAAATCGCTCCGCCGCCCCAAACCTGGGACTGCGTGATCGCCAGAGATGAAATTCAATCTTAAATACATTTTGCGGAGTTGACTTTTTTCTCCTTTCGGTGTATGTTATAGCAAGCTAAATAAATGTTAAAACATATAAGGCGGTCATAACAATGGAATCTATGAATTTGAAAATTGGCGAGAAACTGAAAAGCATCCGCATGACCCGCACACTTTCCTTGGACGATACTGCGGTGCTAACGGGCGTAAGCAAGCCCATGTTGGGCCAAATCGAGCGCGGTCAGTCCATCCCCACGGTGACAATACTCTGGAAGATCGCCACGGGGCTGAAAACGCCGTTGTCCTACTTCCTGGAAGGGCCGCAGGCGGAATATGCCATTGTCAGCCCGGATCAGGCCAATGTGATTCTAGGGGACGGCGGAAAAATGCGGGCCTATCCTCTATTCACCTATGACCCGGTGCGGAGCGTGGAAACCTTCTACATCGAATTTGACCCGGATTGCCGCCATTCATCGGACAAGCACAATGGCGGAGTGGAGGAACACATTTTCGTTCTGCGCGGAATGCTGCGACTTGTCCTGGGAGACAAAACGGTGGATGTAAGTGAGAAGCAGGCTGTACGTTTCCGGGCCGATATACCCCATGCCTATCAAAACTTGTTCAGGAGCGAGTGTGCGGTCTATAATACAATCTTTTATCCGAGCCACTAAAGGAGGGCTATCATCATGTATGAACTAATCCAGGTTTCAGACCAAAGCTATTACATCCAAAGTCCGGCAAAAATTGGGCTGGTAAAGCTGAACGAGCAGGACGTTTGCTTGATCGACAGCGGCAACGATAAGGACGCGGGGCGTAAGGTGCGGCAGCTTCTGGACACCAACGGCTGGCGGCTCACCGCCATCTACAACACCCACTCCAACGCTGACCACATCGGCGGCAACAAGTATTTGCAGGGCCAGACCGGATGCAAAATCTACGCGCCGGGGATTGACTGTGCCTTTACCCTCCACCCCATCCTGGAGCCGTCCTTTTTATATGGCGGCTATCCGTGTAAGGAGCTGCGGCACAAATTCCTCATGGCCCAGGAGAGCGACGCCCAAGAACTGACCCAGGAATCCTTGCCGGAAGGCTTTGAGATTATCCCCCTGCCGGGGCATTTCTTTGATATGGTGGGCTTTCGGACAACCGATGATGTGGTCTATCTGGCGGATTGCCTGTCCAGCCGGGAAACGCTGGATAAGTATCAGATTGGCTTCATCTACGATGTTGCCGCCTATCTGAAAACGCTGGAAATGGTCAAATCCCTGCGGGCAAAAATGTTTGTCCCGGCTCACGCTGCGGCCTCCGAGGATGTGACAGAGCTGGCACAGTATAACATCGACCAGGTGTTGGAGATTGCGGACAAGATCACTGGCATCTGCCGGGAGCCGCTTTGCTTTGAGACAATCCTGCAAAAACTGTTTTCGGACTACGGGCTGACAATGAACTTTGAGCAATATGTTTTGGTGGGCAGCACCGTCCGCTCTTATCTGGCCTGGCTGAAGGACAGCGGCAAGGTGAATGCCCTATTTGAAAACAATATGTTACTTTGGCAGCGCATATAGGAGAACAATGTGGCTGTTGTGTAATATCCTGGTTCGTTCTTTTTATAATTCATACTCCGACATCGTAAATAGCAATATACAATATAAGTTGGTTAATTAAATCTACTCTTGCTTTGTGAGATTTCTGTGACATTTCTATGCTATCCTAATGGAGAAGGGGGAGATGCTATGAAGCTCTTGGTAGTTGAGGATGATCGCCTTTTGAACAATACGCTTTGCTACAATCTTTCTGCGGCGGGTTACACTGTGGACGCTGCCATGACAAAATCAGCGGCGGTCGATTTCTGCGAAACGCAGGACTATGATCTGATTGTGCTGGATGTCAATTTGCCGGATGGAAATGGGTTTGACTTCTGCAAGGAAATCAAAGAGCGCCGTCCAGATACCGCTGTGATTTTCCTGACAGCAAACGATATGGAGAGAGATATGCTGAAAGGTTTTGAGTTGGGGGCGGATGATTATGTAACAAAGCCGTTCCCGATCAGTGTATTCCGCAAAAAGGTTTCGGCGCTGCTGGCCCGCATCCAAAAGCAGACAGGCGGCGATTGCTATACGGACGCTACGCTGTCCATCAATTTTTCGGAACTGACCGCCACCCTTGCGGGTGAGCCAATCATTTTCACGCCAATGGAATACCGCTTGTTAAAGGTGCTGGTGAGAAATCCGCAGATTGTCTTGACCCGGCAGGT
>JAAWBZ010000184.1 GCA_022792945.1 Oscillospiraceae bacterium
ACGACACCATCATCCATCTTGCCACCAGCGAGATGGGCTTCGGCGGTTTCGGTGAGAGCGGTATGGGCTCATACCACGGCAGAGAAGGTTTCCTCACCTTCTCCCATCAGAAAAGCATCGTAGACAAAAAAACCTGGCTGGACCTTCCCATGCGCTATCAGCCTTACCGGAAGCTCTACAGCAGGCTTATTCATCTTTTCCTGCGATAAATCATAAGTTCTTCTATTGCTGTATAGTTTCACATTTTTCCCGCCCATATGGATAATGCATCTCTGCCGTCCTGTGGGCGGGAATATACAGATAAGCGAACCGTAATCTTCTGCATCTTACGCGCCGGCCTTTTCCTTTTTCTTCCTTCTCTTATCAGATATCCAATTCATCTTCACAATCTTCCCCACCATCAATCCCCTCAATATTAACGGATGGATCTGGATTATTTTCGCTGTTCATTTTGGTCTAATCATCTCTCCATCTCTGATTGCTTGGTTTTCTTTTTCGATCCGGTCAATTCATAGCTCAAACTGATAAGATTTTTTATTTCATCTTCCGAGACAGAACCATCCAGTCGAATACTGATCCATTTATCTTTATTCATATGGTACGCTGGGTGGAAACCCTCCTGTGAGCAAAGCGATCCTATCAGTATGGGATCACACTTCAAATTAATCACATCAATGCTTCCTTCTCCTGCAAGCCCCAATTTATCGCGTCCTACTTCTAAAACAACAGCAAACCATTTGTTGTTATCATCGTGACGCAATACGGCATTCCTGTCTTTCCAAGGATAGTCCGGCTCCGTACTATACTTTCTTTTCGCAAAATCAAATATCTGTATTCTTTCCATTTTCTTATCTCTTTGTTCAGTCAAAACCCTTCTCAGTCTAGACTTTTATAGTAATCTCTAATGTACATTGCCATCAACTTCCTACGCTGCTCAAGGAAAAGGGTATAATCCCAAATATCCATTTGATCAAATCCCTCTGGAATACAATTCTCAGACAGATTCTTTTGCAAATCTTCTGGATCAGTAATTCCTCCATAAACCAGCGTTCCCCCGGACACCTGCGCCAGCATCTGCTTCATGTATTCACACGGAGCATCATCTATGATTTTTATATTTATCT